>JADLFL010000022.1 GCA_020845575.1 Acidobacteriota bacterium
GTCGGCGACCTCGCGCTTCCACATCGCGTTGGCTTCGCGCTGGCTCTCGGCGCAGATCGCCTTGCGCACGTTGTCGAGCAGCTGGGTGAAGAGCGCAATCACGCTGTCGCGGTAGGTCTCGTCGACGCCCTTGCGCAGCACGTCGAGCAGTTGCGGGATGTCCAGCTTGAGCCGCACGCGGCGGCCGGCTTCGACCAGGTGCTCGCGACGGACCGCGCGGAACTCGGGGTCGTGGCGAAGCAGGTAGGCGAGTTCGCCGCCCTGATGGACGAGGTTGCTCGTGGCCAGGCCGGCGACTTTCTCTTCGAAGCCCGATGCTCCGATGAGTTCGCTCAGCACGACGCCCGAGTCGTTGAACGACAGGGTCTGGTCGAAATCGCTGGCCACAAGGAAATGCACGGGTTCGGTCGTGACAGCCGGGCCGGGCTCTGCGCCTGCTGGAGGCGGAATGGTGAAAGACATGAGACTCCTTGACTCCGAATAGCGAGTCGCAAAAATGAGTATATCAATTTGTCGACATCTGGCAACCGGAGCAGCTTGTAGTCGTCAGAAAATACCTTCTTGTCGTTCGTCACATAGTTGTCATATCATTCGTGCATGCAACGGAGCGCGGTCGCGGTCCCGAAGTATCGGGTTGTCTTCGACGCACTCCGTGAGGAGATTCGCTCGGGGCGTTTGGGTGCCGGCGATCGCGTGCCGAGTGAAGCAGCCCTCGTGACCCGATTCGGGGCATCGCGCATCACCGTGGGCAGGGCCGTTCGCGACCTGCAGCAGCAGGGCCTTGTCGAGCGCCGCGTCGGATCAGGAACGTACGTGACGCAGCCGGCCACGCGATCCGCAGCGACGCCCGCGTGTACGTTCGCCGTGGTGATGCCCGACCTGCCCGACATCGAGATCTTCGAGCCGCTCGTGCAAGGGTTGCTGGGCGCGCCAGAGGCGAGGCCTCACGCGTTCCTGTGGGGGGGCGGCGACGCGCCTGGATTGGAGCGGGCAGCCGTCGCGTGGGAACGCGTGCAGCAGTACATCGCGCGGCGTGTGGATGGCGTTTTCTTCGCCCCGCTCGAAGGTCTACCCGGCGGCGACGACACGAACCTGCGTATCGTTGCGGCGCTCGACAGCGCGGGCATTCCCGTCGTCCTGCTGGATCGATCCGTTTATCCCTATCCGTGGCGGGGGCCGTATGACCTGGTCGGCATCGACAACAGGCGCGTCGGGTTCGCCATCACGGAGCACCTGCTGCGTGCCGGTGCTCGACGCGTGGCGTTTCTCGGGACCGAGAGCGGCGCATCGACAATCGCCGCCCGACGCGCGGGATATCGCGAGGCGATCGACGCGCACGGCGCAGACCCCGCGCTCGTGCATCTGCCCGTGCCGGCGCCCGCGGATCCCCGGGCGCTCGCGGCCTATCTCGACGTGCACGCACCCGACGCAATCATGTGCGCGACCGACCGCGTGGCGGCGCCGGTGATGCACGCGCTGCTCGGCCTGGGGCGGCGGATTCCCGACGACATCAGGCTGACGGGCATCGATGATGTGGACTATGCCGCGTGGCTGCCCGTTCCGCTGACGACGATGCGACAGCCGGTGCGGCAGATAGGGGAGTCGGCGGTGGCGGCGATGCTGGAGCGGCGGTCGCATCCGGAACGACCCACACGCGACATCTTCGTGCAGTGCACGCTCGTGACGCGCGCCTCGTGCGGATCGCGATCGATGGAACCGTGAGGACAGGGGCCGACCAACGGCCGGCCCCCGCGGCGTCGCTCGCCCCTACTTCGGGAAGATGTCGTTGAGTTCGGCCGGGCGTGCCTGGCGGCCGTACTGGTTCAACTGGAACGCCTCGGCGTACTTCACCTTGCTTCCACGCTCCTGTCCGTAGCGGGCGATGAGCTGCGCGCGATACTGGTCGGCCACGGCTGCCGTACGCTGCTTGGCCAGGTTCAGCAGATACGCCGGCCGCTGCGTGTCGTCTTTCGGCACGTCGGGACGCGTGCGACCCTGCCATGAATCGGCGTCGCCGAACTGCGACGGCATCGCGCTCACGCACTGCCACTTCTTGTCTGCGGTCGCGTCGATGTCAACCACCACCGAGGGTTCGAAGGGCTTCGGATCGACGAAGCCGTCCGAGTAGTTGATGTAGATCGGATTGCCCTTGGTTGGTGGCGTGTCGGGCACGAAGAACGGCGCGCCGACGACGACCGCCGTGTCGTTCAACAGCACACCGACGTAGCGGTGATCGGGGTGGTAGTCATACGGCCGATGGCCCATCACGACGTCGGCCTGCCAGTCGCGGATCTTGCGTGCGAACGCGCGACGATATTCCAGGGTGGGCTCGAGCTCGCCATCATGGATGTCGAGCACGTCGGTCGTGATGCCGAGGATGCGCGCGCACTCCTGGACTTCCTTCGTGCGGCGAATCGCAAGCGGGCCACCCGCTTGGCTGAAGTGGCCGATGTCGCCGTTGGTGGCGGCAACGAACTTCACCTTGTGACCGGCGGCCGCCCACAGGGCCGCCACGCCGGCCGCCGTGAGTTCGGCGTCATCGGGATGCGCGCCGAAGGCGATGATGCGGAGTTGGCGCGGTGCCGACGGCTGCGTCGCGGAAACCGCCACGCCGAGCGCCAGGAGGCAGAGAGAGAGGGACGGAATGATGCGTCGGGACATGACGCGCATTCTATTCGACTCTGTAGTTCGGGCTCTCCTTGGTGATGATCACGTCGTGGACGTGGCTCTCTCGCTGGCCGGCGGGCGTGATGCGAATCAACTGGGCGTCGGTCTGCAGCGCCGTGATGGTCGGGCACCCGCAGTACCCCATGCCCGCGCGCAGGCCGCCCACCAACTGATGCACCATCGCGGCCACCGACCCCTTGTGCGCCACGCGCCCCTCGATGCCTTCCGGGACGAGCTTGTCGGTGCCTTCGCCCGTGACCACGTTCAGTTCGAAGTCGTCCTGGAAGTAGCGGTCGCGCGATCCCTTGCGCATCGCGCCGATCGAACCCATGCCGCGGTACTCCTTGAACGAGCGCCCCTGGTAGAGAATCACCTCGCCCGGGCTCTCGTCGGTGCCCGCAAACAGGCTGCCGATCATCACGGTGCTGCCACCGACGGCGATGGCCTTCGTGATGTCGCCCGAATAGCGGATGCCGCCATCGGCGATCACGGGCACGTCGTGCGGCTTCGCCGCGCGTGCGCACTCGGCGATGGCCGACACCATCGGCACG
The DNA here is from genome assembly GCA_020845575.1 of Acidobacteriota bacterium. Lineage (NCBI taxonomy): Bacteria > Pseudomonadati > Acidobacteriota > Acidobacteriota bacterium. The sequence goes on from JADLFL010000022.1 coordinate 3,219, forward strand.
CCGATTCCCGCGATCACGCGCGTCGTGCAGATCGATCCGGCGCCGATGCCGACCTTCACCGCGTCAACGCCGATGCGGATCAGGTCCTCTGTCGCGGCGCCCGTCGCCACGTTGCCCGCGACAAGCTCCACGTCGGGGAACCGCTGGCGGAGCCGCCGCACCATCTCCATGACGCCCATCGAGTGCCCGTGCGCGGTGTCGATCACGAGGACGTCCACGTGCGCGGCCACGAGGGCCTCGGCACGCTCGACGGTGTCTTTCGCGATGCTCACCGCCGCGCCCACGCGCAGGCGGCCGAGATCGTCCTTGCACGCCCAGGGGTACTTGATCGCCTTCTGGATGTCCTTGACCGTGATGAGCCCGCGGAGACGGTAGTCGTGATCGACGACGAGGAGTTTCTCGACCTTGTGCGTGTGGAGGATGTCCTGCGCCTGGTCGAGCGTGGTGCCGACTGGAACCGTAATCAGGTTCTCACGCGTCATGATGTCCGCGATCGGCCGCTCGAGGCGGGTCTCGAATCGGAGGTCGCGGTTGGTGAGGATGCCGACGAGGCGCCCGTCCTTGCTGCCGTCCTCGGTGATCGGCACGCCCGAGATGCGGTACCTCCGCATCAGGTCGTGGGCCTGGGCGATCGAGTGCGTGGGCGAGAGCGTGATCGGGTTGACGATCATGCCGCTCTCGGAGCGCTTCACCCTGTCGACCTCGTTGGCCTGATCCTCGATCGAGAGGTTCTTGTGGATGATGCCGATGCCGCCCTGCTGGGCCATTGCGATCGCCAGGCCGGACTCGGTCACCGTATCCATCGCGGCGCTGGCGAGCGGCACGTTCAGGCGGATGTTGCGCGTGAAGCGGGAGGAGATGTCCACCTGGCTCGGCAGGATCTCCGAACGGCGGGGTACGAGGAGGATGTCGTCGAAGGTGAGCGCGGTCTGCAGGCCACGCGCCACGTGTTCAGCGGGCGAGAGGGCGGTGGAGGTGTCTGTGGTCATGGGTGATCAGAGTCCCGCTCCGTGGCACTTCTTGTACTTCTTGCCGCTGCCGCACGGGCAGTCGTCGTTGCGGCCCACCTTGGGCACGTCGCGACGCACGGTGCGCTGCACGTCGTCGCCACCGACGCGTGCCGGCTTCGGGGCTGTCGCCGTCGCGGCGGGCGCGCCGAACAGTGCGCCACCTGCCGGCGTCGACGGGCGATTCTCCTGCAGCCGCTTCGGCCGCGAGAAGATGTCGGGTACGGCGGGGGCCGCGGCCGGTGCTGCAGGGCGCGCCGCACCGCCACCCTCGCCCGGCACCTCGGCATGCTGGGGAACCGGAGCCTGTGGAGCCTCGGCGCGGCCGAACATCGGGCGCAGGCGCCACAGGTAGCGGACGGTTTCCTCGTCCACGCGCTGCTTCATCGCGGCAAAGAGCGCGTAGCTCTCCTTCTTGTACTCGACGAGGGGATCGCGCTGGCCGTAGCCGCGCAGGCCGATGCCTTCCTTGAGGTGGTCGAGGCTGTAGAGGTGATCCTTCCACTGGCCGTCGACGACCTGCAGCATCACGTTGCGCTCGATGGGCGCGAGCACGCTGCGGCCGGCGACCGCGAGCTTGTCGTCGCCCTCGGCGGCCTTGATGCGTTCGAAGAAGTCGGGACCGGCAATCTGCGGGATCAGGTCCTCGGGCAGCTGCAACAACTCCCGCCCGACGCCGCGTTCCCTGGTCGCGAACTGCTCCTCGACCTCGGCCCAGAGCTCGGTGCGCACCTGGTCGCTGGTCATCCCGTCGAGCGGGAGTTCGCGCACGATCGCCTCGTCGAGATCGAACACGCGAATCACTTCGTCACGGAGCTGCGCGAGGTCCCACTGCTCGGGATCGTCCGTCTCGCCGGCGTACTCGTCGACCCATCCACCGAGGACGTCCTCGGCGAGCACGAGGAGGTTCTCGCGCGGGTCGACGGCCTCGTCATCGATGAGGACGCGGGCTTCGAGCAACTGCAGGCGGAGCGCGTAGATGCTCTCGCGCTGCTTGTTCATCACGTCGTCGTATTCGAGCAGGTGCTTGCGGATTCCGAAGTTCTGGGCTTCCACCTGCTTCTGCGCGCGCTGGATGGCCTTGGTGACCATCCGGCTCTCGATCGGCACGCCTTCTTCCATCCCGAGACGCTGCATCAGTCCCGAGATGTTGGCCGACCCGAAGATGCGCATCAGATCGTCTTCGAGCGAGAGATAGAAGCGCGACGAGCCCGGATCGCCCTGACGTCCGGCACGGCCGCGCAGCTGGTTGTCGATGCGCCGCGACTCGTGACGCTCGGTCCCGAGAATGTGCAGGCCGCCGAGGCCGACCACCTTCTCGTGTTCGGCCCGACACTCGACGTCGAAGCTCTCGAACACATGGCGCCACGTCGCCGTGGGCACACGATAGAACGTGTCGAGGTGACGGAAGTAGACGAACTCCTCGTCGTCGACGTACTTCTCCTCGCCGCGCGGGACCTTCTCGGCGACGTCTTCGGCGAGACACTGCTGGCGCGCCATGTACTCGGCGTTGCCGCCGAGCAGGATGTCGGTGCCGCGGCCGGCCATGTTGGTGGCCACGGTGATCTTGGCCAGGCGGCCCGCCTGCGCGACGATCTCGGCTTCCTGTGCGTGGTACTTCGCGTTGAGCACGACGTGCTTGATGCCCTTGCGCTTGAGCATCGTCGAGAGCAACTCGGACTTCTCGACCGATACGGTGCCCACGAGCACGGGCCGGCCTTCGGCCTGGTGCGCGGCGATGTCCTCGACGATCGCGTCGTACTTCTCGCGCTGCGTGCGGAAGACGGTATCGGGTTCCTCGATGCGGATCAGGGGCCTGTTGGTCGGCACCTGGATCACGTCGAGCTTGTAGATCTTGTTGAACTCCTCGGCCTCCGTGTCGGCCGTGCCGGTCATGCCGGAGAGCTTGTCGTACTTGCGGAAATAGTTCTGGAACGTGATGGTCGCGAGTGTCTGGTTCTCGCGCTCGATCTTCACGCCTTCCTTGGCCTCGACCGCCTGGTGCAGTCCGTCGCTCCAGCGACGGCCCGGCATCACGCGGCCGGTGTGTTCGTCGATGATGACGACCTGGCCTTCCTCGTTCACCAGGTACTCGATGTCGCGGCGGAACAGGGTGTGGGCGCGCAGGCCCTGCTGCACATGGTGCAGTAACGGCATGTTGGCCGGGTCGTAGAGGCCACCGGGTTGCAGGCGATGCGCGAGCAGTTGCTCGGCGTGCGCCATGCCGCCCTCGGTGAGCGTCGCCGTCCTGTGCTTCTCGTCGACGATGTAGTCGCCAGACGCTTCGAGCGCTTCGCGTTCCTCGGACTTGATCTGGCCCTGAACGACAGCCCCCGGCTTCAGCTTCGGGATGATGCGATCGACTTCGTAGTACAGGTCCGTCGATTCTTCGGCAGGGCCGGAGATGATGAGCGGCGTCCGCGCCTCGTCGATGAGGATGCTGTCCACCTCGTCGACGATCGCGAAGAAGTGGCCGCGCTGCACCATCTGCGCGAGTTCGAACTTCATGTTGTCGCGCAGGTAGTCGAAGCCGAACTCGTTGTTGGTGCCGTAGGTGATGTCGGCGCCGTACTGGCGCTGGCGTTCCTCGTCGCGCAGGTCGTGCTGGATGACGCCCACCGTCATGTCGAGGAACCGGTAGATGCGACCCATCCACTCGGAGTCGCGGCGCGCGAGGTAGTCGTTGACCGTCACCACGTGCACGCCCTTGCCGGCCAGGGCGTTGAGATAGGCCGGCAGCGTTGCCACGAGCGTCTTGCCCTCGCCGGTCTTCATCTCGGCGATGCGCCCCCGGTGCAGCACGATGCCGCCGATGAGCTGCACGTCGTAGTGCCGCATCTGGACCACGCGGCGGCCCGCCTCGCGAACCACGGCGAAGGCCTCGGGCAGCAGGTCGTCCAGCGCTTCGCCGTTGGCGACGCGCGCACGGAACTCCGCGGTCTTGCCGCGCAGTTCCGCATCGCTCAACCCCTGCATGGACGGCTCGAGGGCGTTGATGGACGCGACGATCGGCTGAATCCGCTTCAGCTCGCGCTCGTTCTGCGTGCCGATGACCTTGGAGAGAAGGGTGTCGAGCAAAGGTGACTACCGGAAGGCGGACCCGGAAGCGGGCACCGCGATCCTCTGATTGTAGGGAAGGGGCAGAGGTGAGGCAACCCCACGAGCCGGCACTACGGCTCGCGAGCGACGAGGTACTGGAGCGGATTCACGGGACGCCCGCCAATCCACACCTCGTAGTGCACGTGCGTCCCGGTCGAGCGGCCCGTGGATCCGGCCTGGCCGATCTGCTGGCCCCGCGCTACCGAGACGCCGGTGCGGACGAGCGCGCGCGACAGGTGCGCGTACCGCGTCTCGATCCCGAAGCCGTGCGACACCACAACCATGTTGCCGTACTCGGGGTGGTACCGCGACTCGGTGACCGTGCCATCGGCCGTGACATGCACCGGATCGCCGAACTCGACGTCCACGTCCAGTCCCGAGTGCACACTGACGGCGCTCGTGAATGGATCGCGTCTGACGCCGAACCCGGACGTCACCGCGCCGAACGCGGGCCAGATCGCCGGCGTGGCACGTGCCAGTTCCGCCTGGCGTTGCAGGCGTGGCCGTGCCGATTCGAGCCCCACTTCAAGGGCGTCGAGCATCTGGCGCACAACGCCAACGGGGTCGGGCGCCGTTGCCGCGCCCTCGAGGACACGGCGTGCCGTGGCGGGTGAGAGGCCGCCCAGGGCACGCTCCTGCACGGTACGCGGCAGCCGCGCCATGGCTGTCCGCTCCGTGGTGGTCGGCGTCAGTTCGGAGATGCCGTCGACAGCCGACTGCAGCGATCCGATCTGCGCCGTGAGCGCGGAGGCTGCCGCGCGCGCCGTGGCGTTCTCCATGCGGAGCGCGGCGATTTCGTTTTGCGTCTGCGCACGTTGCCAGACGGCCTTGCGCGCCGCACCCACCGACAGGAGCGCGGGAATCGCGCCAGCCATCACCGCCACGATCGCCACCGACCGCACCGACAGGGTCAGCCGGCGCACGACGCCCGTGCGGCGATTGGCGATGACGATGCTGTAGCGGGTCGAGAACATGTGACTGTGAGAGGTGCCGTCGGACCCGGGACCGGGCGTGAGGCAACGCGCAGTCTAGCACGGTCGGAACTGAAGCGCCTCCGCCAAATGCACACGGTCCACCTCGTCTTCGCCCGCGAGATCGGCGATGGTCCTGGCGACGCGGAGGCAGCGATCTGCGCCCCTGGCGCTCAGATCAAGGGCCGTCATGGCTTGGGTGAGGAGCCGCCCGAGTGCGGGAGAGCGCCGCAGACACTCCAGCGCGTGACCTGTCAAACGGCCGTTGACCGCAGGCTGGCGGGCCGCCTGTCGCGCGCGGGCCGTCGCCACACGTGCTCGGATGGGAGCCGTGGCTTCCGCTGTCGAACGTGGCCCCGTCAGGGCCGATGGCTCGACGGGCGGCACCTGCACGACCAGGTCGATTCGGTCGAGGAGTGGTCCCGAGATGCGCGCCGCGTAGCGCTCGGCGTCGCCGGGACGGCACCGGCACTGGCGCCGCGGGTGGCCGTGGTAACCGCACGGACACGGATTCATCGCCGCCACCAGCAGGAAGTCGGCAGGGAAGGTCACGCTGCGCGCCGCGCGCGCCAGGTGCACCACGCCGGTCTCGACCGGCTGCCGCAGGACCTCGAGCGTGCGCCGGTCGAACTCAGGGACCTCGTCCAGGAGCAGGACGCCGCGGTGGGCGAGGCTCACTTCCCCGGGCCGTGGCTGCGGCCCGCCGCCGATGAGGGCGGCCGTCGATACCGTGTGGTGCGGCGCCCGGAAGGGGCGGTTCGCGAGCAGACCTCCCTCGGGAGGGACCAGACCCGCCGCCGAATGGATGGCCGTGGCGTCCAGCGCTTCCTCGAACGTCCACGTCGGGAGGAGGCCCGGCAGCCGCCGCGCCAGCATGGACTTGCCTGCGCCGGGCGGACCGGTGAACAGGATGTTGTGATGCCCCGCGGCCGCGATCTCCAGGGCGCGCCGGGCGAGGAGTTGGCCCTGCACGTCGGCCATGTCCGGCTCCGGCAGCACACGTGGTGTCGCGGGAGGAGCCATCGCGTCGCTCTCGGGACCCCGTTCCCGAATCGCGCGCAGCGCGTCGGCCAGCGTGGCGGCACCGCGGACGTCGACGCCAGGCACCAGTCTCGCCTCGGGGACGTTGGCGCGGGGCACTACCATGGCGTCGAGCTGCGACGCGCGACACGCCAGGGTTGCCGGCAGGACGCCGCGGCAGGGCAGGGCTCGACCATCGAGCGCCAGTTCGCCGATCACGAGTGCGCGCGAGGCAGGATCTCGCGGGACCTGCCCCGCGGCGGCCAGCAGGGCGATCGCGATGGGGAGGTCGAAACTGCTGCCGGCCTTGCGGAGATCGGCCGGTGACAGGTTGACCGTGATCTTGTGCGGCGGGAATTCGAGTCCCGCGCTGCGGATCGCGCTGCGCACGCGGTCACGGCTCTCGCGCACGCTCGCGTCGGGGAGACCGACGATCGTGAAGCCGGGCAGTCCGAAGCTGACATCGGCTTCGACGCGCACGAGTTCCGCGGCCACACCCACGAGCGCCGTGGTGAACGTTGACGCAAGCATGCCGCCGGCTTGTGCAAGGACCGTGGCACCGGGCCGATCGTCGAAAACACGGCTGAATACGCGCGCTCGCCGTGATGTGGTGGCAGAAGCTGCCATGTGCTCCTGCCGGGAGATCGCGAGAACTGCTCTCAGTGGCAGGGTCGGCTCTCCGCGCCCGGCCTGAACCGTCGGCCTTCTGCGGCCGGCCGCGGAGAGCCGCCCTGCCGATGGCTTGTGGCCGAAGATCCGCTCCGACTACTGCGCGCTGCGCGAGCGAGGGACCTTGATGGTGAGGCGATCGCCGATGTCGAGCCGCGTGCTCTTCAGGCGATTCCAGGTGCGGATGTCGGCCACCGTGACGTCGTACGCGTTGGCGATGCCGTAGAGCGTTTCGCCGCGCTTCACGCGGTGCGTCGTCACGCGCACATCCTCGTCGGCGCTGGCGGCCACGGGCGTCGATGCACGCATGGCCACGACCGTGTCGGCCTCGCGTGCGGCCGGTGCCGTGGCGGGCCGACTCGCACTGGCGAGGAGGGCGGCAGGGGCGCGCGGGATGAGCAGGCGCTGACCGGGCTTGACCGCGGCGCGCTGCGAGAGACCGTTGGCGTCGGCGAGGTCGGCGCGCGAGACGCCGAGCGTCCGTGCGATCGAGGCGAGCGACTCGCGGCGGCGTACGGTGTGGAATTTGAGCGCCGAGAGATCGCCTGGAGCCGCCGCGGCCAGACGTGCCATCAACTGCTCGCCGGATCCGGAGGGGACTTTCACCTCGTAGTTGGCGCTCCTGAGAGGCGTGGTCCAGCGTCGCAGTTCGGGATTGAGCGCCTGAATCTCGTCGATGGACGTCCCCGTCCACTCGGCCACGCGCCGCAGATCGACAGCGGAGGCCACGCGCACCGTGTCGTAGGTGAGCGCCTCGACGGGCGTCAGTTCGAAGCCGTACTGCGTGGGGTTCTTCGCGATGATCACCGCGGCGAGGATCATCGGCACGTACTCACGCGTTTCGCGCGGGAGGAAGCGATCGGTGGCCGTCAATGTCCAGAAATCGTTGAGGCCAGACGCCCGGATCGCACGCTGCACCCGTCCCGGCCCGCCGTTGTAGGAGGCCATGGCGAGGTGCCAGTCCGAGAACATGCCGTAGAGGGTCTTGAAGTACTTCGCTGCCGCGCGCGTGGCCTTCTCCGGATCCGCGCGCTCGTCCACGTACCAGTCGTGCCTGAGGCCGTGATCGTTGGCTGTGGGCCGCATGAACTGCCACATTCCCCTGGCACTGGCGCGCGACAGCGCCGTGGGCTTGAACGCACTCTCGATCAGCGGCACGTATGCGAGGTCGAGCGGCACGCCTTCGGCGCGAAACACGCTCTGGACCATGGGCAGATAGCGGCTGCCGCGCTGGAGGCCACCGGCGAGGAAGTCGCGCAGCCGACCCTGAAAGAGTTCCACGTAGTGCAGAACCCGCTCGTTCAAGGGAATCGGAATGTCGTGCGCGGTCTGCTCGAGATCGAGTTGTACGGTGTGTCCGACGTCGAGGGCCGCCGACTCGGGTGCGCTGAACGTGGCCACCTCGAGGAGTTGGTCGATGGCCGCCGGTTCCGACGGCTTCTCCGTGAAGCCGTCGCCCTTCTGCAAGGCGAGCGTTTCGTGCGCGGCGATCCTGTCGATCAGCCTGTCGAGCGACGTGCGCAGACGCGGATCGCCACGTACGCCTTCAGGCGCTTCGAGGAGGGTATCGACGGACTTGTCGAACGCCGCGCGGGCCTGCTCGAGGTGACCGAGCGACAACTCGCGCTCGCCGGCGGCAAACAGCCGCTCGGACTCGGCCAGCAGGGCAGCGCCGGGCTCGACAGAGACGACGGGTTCTACGGGCTGTACTGCCGCAACCTGCGGCGCAGCCACCGACTGCGGAGCAACGGCGACCGGGGCCGCCTGGTGGCGGCCGCATGCCGCCGAAAAAAGGAGGACTGCAACGGGCAGCCCGAACGTTCGTCGCATCTGGGCGCTCCCCTGCCGGATGTACCGCGCATCACGCGTGCACACCAGCGGGTGACTCGAGACCTGTCTGGGCCGCGAGCCGGTCAGGTGGTTTCCAGCAGGCCGAAACCTGCGAACGAAGTTGGGGTCCGGATATTCGGACAGACGTCCAAGGCCTTGGATCGAGATTCGACCGTTTGGCGGACCCGCGGAAAGTAGCATCCGACGGGGTGACCGGTCAAGGCGCGGCGAAGCGCGCTGCGACGCCTATGACTCGATGAAGACGTGGTGCGTATCGCCGACTTCACGGGCGGCGGGCGTCACGATCGCCCGTGCCGCCAGGCGAATGCGTCGGCCCGCCCGCAGTGCCTGCCGGACATCGTCTTCGCAGACGAACTCGACGGCGGGGCCGACCGTGTCTGCGTCCGGCACCCCGATCGCTGCCGGCGCGGCGCTCGCCGGTGGAGCGGGCGGAGTCGCAACGGGCCCGGAGGCGGGTGGCGAGACAACGACGCCCGTTCCCGGCGTGATGCCGCGACCGGCGAGGAACGTGTCGATGCGCGACGACAACACGCCGGCGTCGAGCGTCCGTACGCGTTCGGGAACGGAGGGACGCAGGCTGGAGGTGGTGTCGGACATGGTCGGTCTTGCGTCGGCCGTCGACGAGGTGAGCGTTGCCGCGGGGCGGATCTCGTACGCGACGCGCTTGATGTTGAGCAGATGGAGCGGCGAGATGTTGTCGGACGTGATGTTGCCGCCGTGCCCGCCGCAGCCGAGGGTCATCGCCGGATCGAGGCCCGTCGTCAGGCCCACCGATCCGTGGGTGGTCGGCGTATTGACCACGATGCGGAAGGCCGGCTTGTGCAGACCGAACTGCAGCACGACCTCATCGTCGGTGGCGTGGACCGACATGGTGTGGCCCATGCCGCCGTATCGCAGCACCTGCTTGCAGCGTTCGCACCCCGCGCGCCAGTCGTCGACCACGTAGTACGAGAGCACCGGACAGAGCTTCTCGATCGAGAGCGGGTAGTCGCGGCCCACGCCGTCGAGCGGGGCGATCAGCGCACGCGTGCCCGCGGGCGCGGTGATGCCGACGATGTCGGCGATCGCCGTGGCGGTCCTGCCCACGAGCGTCGGATTGGGTAGGCGCTGCGGCGTGACGAGTACGGCGGCCAGGCGCTCGGCGTCGGCGGGCGACAGGAAGTGCCCGCCGTTGGCGGTGAGCGCAGCGCGCAACGGACCATCGATCGCCTTGTCGGCGACGATCGAGTTCGGCGACGAGCAGAGCAGGCCGTTGTCGAAGGCCTTGCCGAGGATGATGTCGCTCGCGGCCTTGCGCACGTCCGCCGACTCGTGGACGTAGCAGGGCGCGTTGCCGGGGCCGACGCCGTAGGCCGGTTTACCCGCCGAATACGCCGCGCGCACGAGTCCGAGGCCGCCGGTGGCGAGGATCACCGCCACTTCGCGCTGTCGCATCAGTTCCTGCGTGCCTTCGAGCGTGACGGTCGTCATCCAGCCGATGACGCCCTCGGGCGCGCCGGCCCGCGCCGCGGCGGTGGCGAGGATTTCGGCGGTCCGGCTGATGGATCGCGCGGCCGACGGATGCGGGCTGATGACGATGGCGCAGCGGGCCTTGAGTGCGATCAGGATTTTGTAAATCGCGGTGGACGTCGGGTTGGTGGAGGGCACGATGGCGGCCACGACCCCGAACGGCTCGGCGATCTCGATGATCTTGCGTGCCTCGTCGCGCCGCAGCACGCCAACCGTGCGCATCGGCTTGATGAACTCGTACACGCGCTCGGCCGCGAAGCGGTTCTTCGTGACCTTGTCGGCGTAGACCCCGAACCCCGTCTCCTCGCACGCCATGCGTGCCAGGACCTCGACCTCCGGCTTCACGGCGGCGGCCATGGCGTCGACGATGGCGTCGATGCGTTCCTGGGGGAGTTCGGCGAGTTGGGCCTGAGCCGTGCGCGCCACGCGAGCCAGCGCTCGCGCTTCGGCGATCGAGGCGAGATCGCGATCGGACGGCGGCTTGGCGGCGGGAGCGTCGGCCATGCGACAGGAGGCGGGCGACCACCACCACGAGGATGGCGTGCAGCGCCTGAAGACGACTACTTGCCGGCCGGAGCCGGCTTGGGAAGTATCCGTTCCACGTCCGCGTGCGGACGTGCAATGACGTGGACGGAGACCAGTTCACCGACGCGCCGGGCCGCCGCGGCGCCTGCGTCGGTCGCCGCCTTGACCGCGCCGACATCGCCGCGAGCCATCACCGTGACATACCCGGCGCCGATGTACTCCTTGGCGATGAGTTGCACGTTGGCAGCCTTCACCAACGCGTCTGCCGCTTCGATGGCCCCGATGAGGCCGCGAGTTTCGATGAGTCCGAGCGCGTCGCCCATGAAATCGAGCGGACTCTAGCATGTTGCTCCACTGGCCGCAACGGTTTACCCTTGTGTGTTTCGCCGGGTCGTCCGGCACTCGATCCAACCATCGTGTCCATCGATTCGAGGAGTTGCGAGGCGTGAAACCCTTAGCCGCGTGTGTGGTCGTGGCCATGGCCCTCTCGGCCGCGGCCGGATGCAGCAAGCAGGAAGACAACCAGCCACCCGTCGCCACCGCGACGTTCTCGGCCAGCCGTGCCAAGGCACCGCTTGGCAGTCCGCTGGATCTGACCTATCGGTTCGTCGTGGCCGCCAACGCACCAGCCTTCGAGAAGGACTACAAGGTGCTCGTCCATTTCCTCGATTCGGACGATCAGCTCATGTGGACCGACGACCACGAGCCGCCGACGCCGACCAAGGACTGGAAGCCGGGGCAACGCATCGAATATTCGCGGACGATGTTCGTGCCGCAGTACCCGTACATGGGGCAGACGACGATCCGCGTCGGCCTGTACGATCCCGAAACCGGTGCGCGTCTGCCGCTCGGCGGCGAGAACGACGGTCAGCGTGCGTACAAGGCCGGCACGCTCGAACTGCTGCCCGCCTCCGACAACGTGTTCATCCAGTACAAGGACGGCTGGCACAACGCCGAGGTCGCGGGCGACAACGCGCAGGTGGAGTGGCAGTGGACCAAGAAGATTGCGACGCTCGCGCTGCGCAATCCGCGCCGCGACGCCACGCTCTATCTGCACTACGACGGCCGCCCGGATCTGGTCCCCGGGCAGACCGTGACCGTGCGGATCGGCGACGCCGTCCTCGACACGCACGCGCTGATCTCGAACGACGAAGTCATCCGCCGCATCGCGGTGCCGGCGGCGCAGTTCGGCGATGCCGAGAACGTCGACGTCACGATCGACGTCAGCAACACCTTCGTGCCGGCGCAGACGCCTGCCGCCAATTCATCGGACCCGCGCGAACTCGGTATCCGCGTCTTCCACGCGTTCATCGAGCCACGCTAGTCCCGCCTGCCCGCGCCGACCCGTCCCACGACGCGGGTCGGCGCCTGTTACACTGGCCTGCCGTGCATTGCCGTCGACTTGCCGCGTTCGCGCTGGGCAGCCTCCTGCTGCTCCCGCTGTCTGCGTCGGCGGAACTGGTGACGCTCCGGACCGGGCGGACCGTGTCGGTGCGAAGCGTACGCATCGACGGTGACGCCGCGGTGCTGGCCCTCCGTTCTGGCGGCGAGGTCGTGTGCGCCGCCGACCTCATCACCGCCGTCGCGCCAGACGAAGTGCCCTATCCGGATCTCGACGAGATCCGGGCCGAGCTGGCCGACGCGCGCGCCGGCAGCGCCTCCCGCGCCGACGTCCGCGCACCCGAAAGCCGCCCGTATCTGGCCATGGTCGAGGACGCGGCCAGGCGTCATCAGGTCGACGCCCGTCTCGTCCATGCCGTGATCACTGTCGAGTCGCGGTACCAGGCCCGCGCGCGATCCCGCAAGGGCGCGATGGGCCTGATGCAGTTGATGCCGGCCACCGCCCGTGAACTGCAGGTGGCCAACCCGTACGATCCCGCGTCCAACATCGACGGCGGGGTCAGGCATCTGCGTCAGTTGCTGGATCGCTTCGACCTGCGTCACGCCGTGGCCGCCTACAACGCCGGCGCCGGCGCGGTGCGCAAGTTCGGCGGGGTGCCTCCGTTCCGCGAGACGCAGGCCTACGTGCGCCAGGTCCTCCAGTTGGCGGGAGCGTCCTAGGCATGGAGTTCCGCTGTCGTCTCGCCACCGCCTCCGGGCAGGTGACCGAGGGCGTGTACGTGGCCGACAGCGAAGCGGCGCTGCGCCGCGACTTCGAAGACAAGGGCCTGTTCGTCCTCGACGTCAAGTCGGCCGGTGGCGGACTCGCGAGCCTGCGGCGCTCGCGCGGCGGACGCATCAAGCTGCACGAATTCCTCGTGTTCAACCAGGAACTGGCCACGTTGCTCAAGGCGGGCATGCCGCTCGTGCAGTCGCTGGAGATCCTGCGTCGCAACGTCCCCAATCCGACGTTCAAGACGCTTCTGGACGACGTGTACGAGAAGGTCAGATCCGGCACGGCGCTGTCGGAGGCGTTCGAGGCGCATCCGCGGCATGTGACGCCCATCTACACAGCGTCGCTGATGGCGGGCGAGCGCAGCGGCAGCCTGGAGCAGGTGCTCCGGCGCTACGTGGCGTACGTGCAGGTGCTGGGCGCGGTGCGGCGCAAGGTGGTGTCGGCGCTCGTCTACCCGGCGGTTCTCACGCTCCTCTCGTTCGCCGTCGTCGCCATCATCGTCGTGCGGGTGGTGCCCGAGTTCAACCAGTTCTACCAGGGGTTCGATGCCGAGCTCCCGTTGGCCACGCGCGTCATCGTCGCGGTCTCGGACGCCATCCGGACGCGGATCGTCTTCATTGCCCTGGCGCTTGGCGCGGCGGTGTTGGGTGGGCGATGGCTGCTGCGTCAGCCCGCGCAGCGCCAGCGGGTGGACAAGTGGACGCTGCGGCTGCCCGGTCTCGGGGGGATTGCGCGGCAGTTCGCCACCTCGCAGCTGGCGCGCACGCTGGCGACGCTGCTCGGTGGCGGCATCCCGCTGGTGACGGCGCTGGACGTCGCCAGCCGATCCGTCTCCAACCGGCACATCGCCGCACAGATGGCCGACATCACGCGTCAGGTGCGCGAGGGGCAACCGCTCTCGACCGCGATGGCGGCCAAGGGCGAGTTTCCCGACGTCTCAGTGAAGATGGTGGAGGTGGGCGAGGCCACGGGGGCGTTGCAGGACATGCTCAACGCCATTGCCGATTTCTACGACGAGGACATCGAAACACGCCTGGGACGCTTCCTGTTGCTCATCGAACCGGTCCTGCTCGTCGTGATGGGCGTGGTGATTGCCGCGCTCCTCATCGCCCTGTACCTGCCCGTCTTCCAGTTGTCGTCGGCCCTGAGCTGAGGCTCTTCGGAGGCATCGCGTCGTGAACTCTTCGATCCCCTCGACAGGCGCAGATCCCGCCGCCGCCCTGCCGATCCCCGACCTGCCCGGTCAGGACGGTCACCGCACCAGTCCGGCACAGGAGCGCGAACAGGCACGCCGGCTCGCGGAGCGGTATCGCGTCGAGCTGGTCGACATGGACACGTTCCATCTCGACAACGAGCTGTTCCGATCGATTCCCGCCGACGTGATGCTGCGCTACGGCTTCGTACCGCACCGCCGCGAAGGCGACGTCCTGGTCATCGTGGTCTCGGATCCGACCGACCTGATGATGCAGGACGAGCTCCAGCAGCTCCTGGGCGTCAGGCTGAAGGTGACGGTCGGTCCGGCATCGGCCATCCAGGCGATGCTGAAGAAGTCCGAGAGCAGCCAGCGCGTGCTCGAGGACGCCACCGAGAGCTTCCAGCTCCAGTTGCTCAAGGAGGACGAGTCCGGCGAGGAGTCACTCTCGGTCGAGAAGCTCACGAGCGACATCAGCCCGATCATCAAGCTGATCGACTCGACGGTCTTCGCTGCGCTGCAGCGGCGCGCGAGCGACATCCACATCGAGACGCAGGACGATGCGGTGGTGGTGAAGTACCGCATCGACGGCGTGCTCCAGCCGGCGATGCGCCCGATCGACAAGCGGTTCGCCGGACCCATCATCTCGCGCATCAAGGTGATGGCCGAGCTCGACATCGCGGAGAAGCGCGTGCCGCAGGACGGCCGCTTCAGGCTGCGGATGCGTGGCAAGACCATCGACTTCCGCGTCTCGGTGATGCCGAGCGCGCACGGCGAGGACGCGGTGATCCGGATCCTCGACAAGGAGTCGATCAGCGAGCAGTTCCGGGAACTGCGCCTCGACATCCTCGGCTTTCCGGAGGAAGAACTGCGCCGGTTCCGGAAGTACATCCGCGAGCCGTACGGCATGGTGCTGGTGACGGGCCCCACGGGATCGGGCAAGACGACGACGCTGTACGCCGCGCTGTCGGAGATCAAGTCCGTCGAGGACAAGATCATCACGATCGAGGATCCGGTCGAGTATCAGTTGAAGGGCATCGTGCAGATCCCCATCAACGAGAAGAAGGGCCTCACGTTCGCGCGCGGGCTGCGCAGCATCCTGCGTCACGACCCCGACAAGGTCATGGTCGGCGAGATCCGCGACGCCGAGACCGCGCAGATCGCGATCAACTCCGCCCTCACCGGGCACCTGGTCTTCACCACCGTCCACGCCAACAACGTGCTCGACGTGCTGGGCCGCTTCCTCAACATGGGCGTCGAAGCCTACCAGTTCGTGTCGGCACTCAACTGCGTGCTGGCGCAGCGCCTGGTCCGCAAGATCTGCGACGACTGCCGGCGGCCCGTGGAGGTCTCGGAGGTGCAACTGCGCGAAGCGGCGATGGATCCGACGCTCGCGCACACGCACACGTTCTACGAGGGGGCGGGCTGCCTCGAATGCAACGGGTCGGGGTTCCGCGGCCGCATGGCGATTTGCGAACTGCTCGATCTCACCGACACCATCCGTGACATGATCCTGGCGCGCCGGCCCAACTCCGAGATCAAGCGCGCGGTGCGCGAGGAGGGCATGCGGTTCCTGCGCGAGTCGGCCGTCTCGCGCGTGCTCTCGGGCGAGACCACGCTGCGCGAGATCAACAAGGTCACGTTCGTCGACTGAGTCATGCCGTCGCTGCCTGCCTGGCTTCGCACTCCGCCGCCCACCCTGGGGCTCCACCTCGACGCCGGACGCGTGACGGCGGTGCAGGTCGATCGCGCCGGTGGTGCCACACCCGTCGTCCGCGCCGTGGCGTCCGCCGCCCTGCCAGACGGCGCCCTCGTGCCGTCGCTCACCTCGACCAACATCCTGCAACGGCAGGCTGTCGTCGACGCGCTGCGCGCCGTTGTCGAGCAGATCGGTGGCCGCCCGCGTCGCGTGGCCGTGGCGATTGCGGACACGGCCGCGAAGGTGTCGCTGCTGCCGTTCGAGCAGGTCCCCGCACAGGTGCGTGATCTGGAACAACTGGTACGCCTGCAGTTACGCAAGAGCGTGCCGTTCCCCGTGGAGGACGCGCAGGTCACGTGGGCGCGCGGCGGGGAGCATGCCGGCTTCATCACGCTCGTGGTGACGGCGATGCGGCGCGACCTGGTGGAGGAGTACGAGCAGGTGTGCGCGGAGGCGGGGCTGCAGGCCGGGACGATCGACCTGGCCACCTTCAACGTGATCAACCTGGCGTCGTTCGGTGCGCAGGGAACCGCGCTGCCCGGCGATTCGCTGCTCGTGCACGTGACGGCGACGTACGCGTCGATCGCCGTCCTGCGCGACGGCGCGCTCATCTTCTTCCGCACGCGTCCGCATGATGCGGCCGAGCCCGTGGTCGACGTGGTCCACCAGACGCGGATGTTCTACGAGGATCGCCTGGCCGGTCAGGGATTCGCGCGCGTGCTGCTCGTGTCCGGCCCCGATGCGCCCGAGCGCGAGGCCCTGGCACGCAACCTCGCCGGCCTCTTCGACACGCGCGTGTCGCCGCTGTCGCTCGACGGCATCGTCGGGTTCAGCGACAGGGTGACGGCAGGCGAGGGGATCGTCGGGGCGCTTGCGGCGCCGGCGGGGCTCGTGCTGCGAGAGGACATGGCGTGATGCTGCGAGGCAATCTCTCGACGCGGCCGTTCTACAACGAACGGGTCGTGCAGGTGGCGCTGACGGCGCTGGCCGTCGTGCTCGGACTGCTCACGGTGTTCACCGTGTGGCAGTTCCTGGCGCTCTCGGCACAGCAGCAGGCCCTGTCGGTGGAGATCGCGCGCGACGAGGCGACGGCGATGCGGCTCCGGGGCGAGGCACAGCAGGTGCGCGCGAGCCTCGACGCGAAGGCGCTGGAGTCGACGGTGAAGGCCGTGCGCGAAGTGAACGCCGTCATCGACGCGCGGACGTTCTCGTGGACCGCGCTCTTCAACGCGATCGAGCGGACGATCCCGTCCACGGTGCGCCTCCGATCGGTGGCGCCCAAGCAGGATGGCGGCACGCTGGTCGTGCGCCTGACCGTGAACGCGCCGGGCGTGGAGGCGGTGGGCCAGTTCATGGATCGCCTCGAGGCGGCGGGTGCGTTCCTCGACATCAGGTCGGTCGAAGAGCAGGTGCTCGAGGACGGCACGATCGACGTCGTGTGCGAGGGCGAGTACCTCGGCTCCGGGGCGCGGGGCACAGTGGCCGAGGATCCGGCAGTGGACGCGGCGGTGCCGGGTGCCGGGGCGGGAGACGACTGATGGTGCCCGTCGCTCGTGTCCTGGCCGACCGTCGTCTCCTCGTGTCCGTGCTCGCCCTGCTCGGCGTGGCGAATCTCGTGGGCCTGGCGCTCGTCATCGGTCCCATGCGCCTGCGCGTGCAGGGCCTCACCACGCGCGCGACCGCGGCATCACTGGCGGCCTCGCTCGCGGCGCGCGATCTCCAGGCCGCGCGGGCGACATCGGCCGGCAGCGTGACGGCGGTCGAGGAACTGGGCCGCTTCTACGGCGACATCCTGCCCGCCAGTCAGCCCGCGGCACGGCAGATCACGTTCGTCCGCCTGGCGCAGCTCGCGCAGGATTCGAACCTGACGTACGACCATCGATCGTTCGAGCAGGAGACGCCCGACAAGGAGGCCGTGCTGACACGCGCGACGATGACGGCCAGCGTGTTCGGTCGGTATCGCGACCTGCGCGACTTCCTGTACGCGCTAGAGACGGGCGAGGACTTCGTGGTCATCCGCGAGATCCGCGTCATCCAGCCGGAAGACATGGGCAAGTCGCTCGAAGCGGCACTGACGCTCTCGACCTACTACAAGGCGAGTGATGGCCGCTGACACGCGCCGGCAACTGACGCTCCTCGGCGGGCTGCTCGCAGTCCTGGTGCTCGTGACGTGGTGGCAGTTCGGCGGAACGGCGACGCCAGGTGTCACGGGCGCGACGGGGGGCTCCGGTCGGACCCCCGCGGCGCCGGCGTCATCGGCGGGCACGCCAGCGCAGACACCCGAGCAGGTTCTGGCCCGTGGCCTCGGCCTCGACCGGCTCGACCAAGACCGTCCCGCACCGGACGCAACAGGACGCGATCCGTTCCGGACGGGATCGTCGGCGTCGGCAGGCGGGCGCGACGGGGCGGGAGGTGCCTTTGCACCGCCGATGGTACCCACGCCGGTGCAGCCGGTGATGCCCGTGGGACCGGTGGGACCGCCTCCACCGCCGCCGATCGCGGTGCGGTTCATCGGTGTCGTGTCGCGGCGTGATGTCGGGAAGGTGGCCGTCCTGAGCGACGGCAAGAACGTCTACTATGGCCGCGCAGGCGAGATCGTCGATGGCCGCTGGCGGATCGTTGCGATCGGCGAAGAGTCCCTGCAGATCGAGCACGCCGACGGGCGAGGACGACAGACCCTGCGGCTGACGGGTTGAAGGCGGCGGGAGCCGCGACGTGAACGAGCGACGAGTGCGCGAGCGAATGCAAACAGTGCGGATGTGGACGACCGTCGTCCTGCTGGGGGTGGTGTGCCTCGGGGCGGCGGGCTGCGCCTCGTCGGGCGCCTACAAGCGCGGCAGGGAGGCATGGGCCCGAGGCGACTGGGACGCGGCGGTGGTGTCCTACAGGCAGGCGCTCCAGGAACAGCCGGATCGACCCGACTACAAGAGCGCGCTGCAGCAGGCGATGAGCACGGCGTCGCTGGCCCATCTGCGCGCCGCGCGCGAAGCCGACGAGCGCGGAGACATCGAGGTGGCCGTCGTCGAATACCGCAAGGTCTACGAGCTCGACCCGTCCAACCGCAACGCGATGCTGCGGGCGGCCGCCATCGACACCGAGTTGCGCGAGCGGTCCGAGGCCGCACGTCCGCGGCCGGCGATCGAGGCCATGCGCGAGACGGCGCGGCAGCGGTCGGCGCCGCCGCTGCTCAACCCCTCTTCGCGCGATCCGCTCGAGATCCGGTTCCCCGATGCCAGTGCGAAGGACGCGCTCACGTTCCTCGGCAAGGCAACGGGCATCAACGTCCAGTTCGAATCGACGTTCCGCGATCAGAAAATCAGTGTGGACCTTACGGGCCTGTCGCTCGAAGAGGGTCTGCAGCAGGTGATGTCGGCGTCCGGCAACTTCTACAAGGTGATCAACCCGCGGACGATCCAGGTGATCCCCGACAACCAGCAGAAGCGTGCGGCGTACGAGGAGCAGGTGCTTCGCACGTTCTATCTGTCGCACGCCGATGCGACGGAGCTGGTGCAGGCCCTGCAACAGATCGTCCGGTTGCCCGGCATGGCCGTGCAGCCGTTCGTGGCCGCCAACAAGACGCAGAACAGCCTCACGATCAGGGCCTCGGATCGCGTGATGGGCATCATCGATCAGGTGATCCGCAACAACGACAAGCCGCGCGCCGAGATCGTGGTCGACGTCGAAATCATCGAAGTGAACCGCGTGCGCGCGCGCCAGGTGGGCCTGAACCTCTCGCAGTACGCGGTGGGTTCCATCTTCTCGCCGGAGGCGCCGCCGGCCAGTGGCGAGGCACAGCCACCCTTCAACCTGAACACGATCACGCGCGGCGTGAGCGCGGCGGACTTCTACATCACGGTGCCGCAGGCGATCGTCAATTTCCTGGCCTCGGACAACAACAACAAGATCATCGCGAAACCACAGCTGCGCGGGATGGAAGGCAAGGTGCTGACGCTGGACCTCGGTGAGGAGATTCCGGTCCCCAGCACGACGTTCGGCGGGTTCGGTGCCGGGGGTCTCAATACCGTGCCGATCAGTTCATTCCAGTACCGCACGGTGGGCGTGAAGCTCAAGTTCAACAACCCGCGCGTCACGCTCGAAGGCGAGATCGTCACCGAACTCGAAGTGGAGAGCAGCAACCTCGGCGCGTCGATCGACATCGCGGGCCAGAGCCTGCCGACCTTCGGCACCCGGCGGGCGACCTCCCACATCCGCATGCGTGAAGGCGAGTCGATGATGCTGGCCGGGCTGATTCGCGAGGACCAGCGCAAGCAGTTGTCCGGATTCCCGGGCCTCCTGCGCCTCCCATTGCTGCAGCGCCTGTTCGGCAGTACGAACGACCAGATTCAGACGACCGACATCGTCTTCCTGCTCACGCCGCGCCTCGTGCGGTCGTCGGAGGTGACGCAGGAGAACCTCGACCCGATCTATATCGGCAGCGCACAGAATTTGGGCCTGACCGGGGCGCCGCCGCTCATCGCCGTCGAGCCCGGCGAGGAAGCGGCGGCTGGCGCGGCACCGCCCGCCGGCTCGACAGCACCGCCGGTCTCGTCGTTGCCGAGCCAGCCGCAGACCGGACAGGTACTCGATCGTCCGGGAGTGGCGCCGTCGGCTCCAGCGCCGCCGTTGACGCCCGCGCCGGCCCAGCCGGTTCCGGTGCCTGACGCGCAGACCTCTGCCGCACAGCAGGCGCCGGTGCCGCAGGCGCCGGCTCGCCTCGCGGTGACCACGCCAGGCCCGGAATTCTCCGTCGGTGGTGGGCCGTACACCGTCCCGATTTCGATCACCGGCGCGCAGCGCGTCTCCACGGTGAGCCTGTCGGTGACGTACAACCCGTCGGTCCTGCGCGTACGGTCGGTGCAGCCCGGGACGTTCCTGGCACAAGGCGGCGTGGCGCCGACCTTCTCGCATCAGGTGGACCCAGGGTCGGGGCGGGTGGATGTCGCACTGCTGCGTCCCGGCGATCAGGTGGGCGCGTCTGGTGCCGGCCTGGTGGCCACCATCGTGTTCGACGCCATCGCGCCGGGGCAGTCGGCCATCTCGCCGTCAGGCGTGGCGGCCAATCCCGAGCAGGGGAGCATCGGCCTGCAACTCGTGCCGGCGGCCGTGACGGTGCGATGACCATGCGCAGCCGCACGCGCGATGGCCGATCGGGCTATTCGTTCGTCGAGTTGCTGACGGTGGCTGCCATCGTGCTCATCATGGCCTCCGCGGTCCTGCCGCTGGCAAGGGTCGGCGTGCAGCGGCAGAAGGAAGTCGAGTTGCGCCGGACCCTCCGCGAACTGCGCACGGCGATCGATCGCTACAAGGACGCCGCCGACCTGCAGCAGATCTCGAACCTGGAACTCGACCCGACGGACATGGGGTATCCGCCGGACCTCGAGACGCTCGTCAAGGGCGTGACGCGCAGTGGCGATGCATCCGGCGTCAAGCTGCGGTTCCTGCGCCGCGTGCCGGCCGATCCGATGACGGGCGACGCGGAGTGGGGATTGCGGTCGTACCAGGATCGACCCGATTCGACGTCATGGGGCGGACAAAACGTGTTCGACGTCTATTCGAAGGCCAGCGGCACCGGGCTCGACGGCATCCCTTACAGCGAGTGGTGAGATGAAGCGGTCCATGCGCCGGAGCGGGTTCACGCTCCTCGAACTGATGGTGGTGATGGCCCTGATCGTGGTGCTCGGCGGCATCGCGATGTCGGGCTACAGGAACGCCGTGACGCTCGCCCAGGAAGCAGTGCTGCGCGAAGACCTGTACCGCATGCGCGACGCCATCGATCAGTACTACGCCGACAAGAACAAGTACCCATCGTCGCTCGACGCCCTCGTGAGCGACGGCTACCTGCGCGCGCTGCCCGAGGATCCGTTCACGCGGTCCAGCACGACGTGGCAGGAGGTGCCGTCTGACCCCGACGCCAACAATCCCGGTGGCGACATCGGGGTCTTCAACGTGAAGAGCGGGTCCGACAAACTGTCGATGCAGGGGCAGCCGTACAGCGAATGGTGACGGTCTGACCGTTCACCATTCGCCGTGGGTCGTTCGTCGCCCGATTCAGCGCACGGCGTGCGGCACGGGCGTGACGGCGTCCTGATCCTGCTCGCCGGTCCGGATCCGGACCACGTGCTCGACGGGCAGGACGAAGATTTTGCCGTCGCCGACCTCACCGGTTCGCGCCGCGCCAGAGATGGCATCGATGGTTGGCTCGACGAAGCCATTGCTCACGCCGATTTCGATGCGGACCTTCTCGGCCAGCGCCATCTTGACTGTCGTGCCGCGGTAGTTCTCGACGTGTTCGGTCTCACCGCCATGGCCCTGCACGCGGCTGATGGTGAAACCGTGGACCTGGGCGCGGAAGAGCGCTTCGAGGACGGCGTTGACCCGTTCTGGCCTGACGATCGCGACAACCATCTTCATGCGCGGCTCCCTTCGGTTGATGACACGGTCGCGGCGGAGAAGGTGCTCCGCAGCACGTCGGGGCCGATGAGGATGGCGCCGTCGCCTTCGGCATAGGCTTCCTCGCCGTGATCGCAGACGTCGAGTCCGAGCGCCTCGTCGCGCGAGCCGGCGCGCAACGGCAGCACGAGACCGATGATCTTCAACAGTACGAACGTCATCAGCGCGCTGTAGAGCAGCGCCGCAGCCACGCCGACCGCCTGGATGCCGATCTGCGCGGCGTTGCCGCCGATCAGGCCATTGCCGCCGCCGCTCCATGCCTGGTCGGCGAAGACGCCCGTGAGCAGCGCGCCGACCGTCCCGCCGACGCCGTGCGCGGCCACGACGTCGAGCGAGTCGTCGAGCCAGGTGCGCGCGCGGTAGAGGATCGCGAAGTAGCTCGGGAGGGCGGCGACGCCGCCGAGCATCAGCGACGAGGCGGGACTGATGAAGCCCGCGGCCGGCGTGATCGCCACAAGACCCACGACGATTGCCGTGGCGGCGCCCACCGCCGTCACGCGACGCGTGCGGACGACGTCGAGCAGCGTCCAGACGACGAGCGTCGCCATGGGCGCCAGCAGCGTGTTGGCGAACGCGAGACCGGCAATGGCATTGGCCGCCAGCGCGCTGCCGGCGTTGAAGCCGAACCAGCCGAACCAGAGCAGGCCGGCACCGAGGAGCACGAACGGCACGTTGTGAGGCAACATCGCCTGGCGGCCATGGTCGAAGCGGGGCCCGACGACAATCGAGGCGACGAGCGCCGCGGCCGCGGCATTGACGTGCACGACGGTGCCGCCGGCGAAGTCGAGCGCGCCCATCGTCGCCAGCCAGCCCCCGCCCCAGACCCAGTGTGCGACCGGCGCGTAGACGACGAGCACCCACAGCGTGATGAACGTCATGTAGGCGCCGAAGCGCATGCGTTCGACGATGGCGCCGGAGATCAGGGCCGCCGTGATGACGGCAAATGTCCCCTGGAACGCCAGGAACAGCACGTGTGGAATGGTGCCGTGCGGATCGAGCGTGACGCCCCGGAGCAGGCCGTACTGCAGGCCACCGACCAGCGCGGTGCCGGGCGCGAACGTCAGCGAATAGCCCAGGAGGGCCCAGGCGACACCGGCCACGCCCAACGAGATGAAGCTCATCATCATCGTGTTGAGCGCATTCTTTGACCGGACGAGCCCGCCGTAGAAGAAGGCCAGCGCTGGCGTCATCAGGAGCACGAGCGCCGTGGAGATCAGTATCCACGCCACATCTGCATTGTTCATCGATCCTCCGCACGAGCGGCGACGGGCCGGGCGGGACCTCGATGTCCCGCGCGTGTCGCAGCCGTTGGAGCCGGAACAGCAAGATCGGTGCTCGGCGGTCGTCGCGACGGCGGAAGAACGCCGCAAGACGTTGTGGACCACCGTGTTATCGCGGATGGCGGTCCGCGGCGCCAGACGCAAAGTACGACATTTGTGTCGTGTGTTACTCGTCCTCAGACATAAATGTCTACCTCGCCTTGAAGCGTTCGACGTCGATGCCGAGCTTCCTGACCTTGTAGGCGAGGATGCGTTCGGTGGTGTCGAGCAGGCGGGCCGAACGCGCGAGGTTACCGTTGGATGTCTTGAGTGCGTCCTGGATGAGGTCCATCTCGAACGCCGCTGTTGTCGCAGCCAGCGACATCCGCGGCAGCGTGCCCGAGACTTCGGCGGTCTGCAGGGTGGGTGGCAGGTCGTGCCCATGGATCACGCCGCCCGCGGCCACCAGGACGGCGCGCTCGATGCAGTTCTCGAGTTCGCGCACGTTGCCGGGCCAGTGATAGCTCATGAGCATGTCGATGGCTGTCGTGGCGAGACGGCGGACGTCGCGGCCGTGGACGCCTGCGTACTTCTCGACGAAATGGTCGGCGAGCAGCAGGATGTCGGCCTTGCGATCACGCAGGGGCGGCAGGAACAGCGAGAACACGTTGAGGCGGTAGTACAGGTCCTCGCGGAACGTGCGATCGCGGACGGCGTCTTCGAGACGCTTGTTGGTCGCGGCGATGATCCTGACGTTGACGCGGAGCGTCTGCGTACCTCCGAGTCGTTCGAACTCCCGCTCCTGGAGCACGCGCAGCAGCTTGACCTGCGTACCGAGCGAGAACTCGCCGACTTCGTCGAGAAACAGCGTGCCGCCCTGGGCCATCTCGAAGCGCCCCTTACGTGCGGTCCGCGCGTCGGTGAAGGCGCCGGCCTCGTGTCCGAACAGTTCGGACTCGACCAGGCCCTCCGGCAACGCGCCGCAGTTGACCTTGACGAACGGCTTGCTGGCGCGCGTCGAGTGATAGTGGATCGCGTGGGCGATCAATTCTTTGCCGCAACCCGACTCGCCGCGAATCAGCACCGTCGTCTGGCCGCGCGCCACCTGCATGACCTGGGCGAACAGCGCCTGCATAGGCCGGCTGTTGCCGACGATGTTCCGGAAATCGTAGCGTTCGCGCAGTTCCTCGCGCAGCAGCGCGTTCTCGGCCACCAGTTGTTGCCGCTCGGCCTGCTGTAGCGCGTGCACGCGAATCGCGTACGCGAGCAGTGACGCGACCACGCCGAGGAACTGGAGCAGGCGCTCCATGTCGGCATCCGGGCGGTGGGGGCGTGCGAGGCCGACGGCACCGAGGCACGTCCCGGCCGCGCAGATCGGCACGCAGACGAAACTCGTCTCGTCGTCTGCGTGCCGATGGACGCCGGTGCGATTGAGGAACAGCGGCTCCTGGCTCGCCTTGGGCACCACGACCGGACGGCTCGTCTCGACGACGCGGCCGATGATGCCTTCGCCGGTGCGATACCTGATGCGTCGAGCCGTCTGCCACGTGATGCCGGTCGAGGCCGCGACCGACAGGTCGGACCCTTCACCGTCCCGGAGGACAATGAGGCCGCTACGCGCCGACACGGCGTCGGCTACGTGCTCCAGCGCACGAGCCAGGGCCGTCTTCAGGTCCGGCGTGCCGCCGAGAACCGGACCGAGAGCCAGGAGCACCGAAAGGTGATCGTGCTCGACCCGGCCGGCCGCCTGTCTGGACATGGGGCCATCAGCGTACGCTGAAACCGTGCCTGGTGTCGTTCCCGGACGTCGGTCGGTGGGCGGCTCGCCGGACAACGGTCTCGCTGGCCGGTCTCTCCGCAACTCGCCGCGCCGGGGCGATCAGGGCGTGGCGATGGCGTAGGTGAAGCCAGCCAGGATGGTGTTCTGCTGTGGGCGGAACTGGCTCGCGTGGTACTCGAAGACGTCTTCCGTGGACCAGTCGCGCCGGTACTCGACGCGCAGCGACAGGCCCGTGACGAGCCTGTGCTCGCTCGTGAGTGTGAGTGCGCGGATCGTCTGCGCCGTGCCAGTCATGAGCGCGTCGCGATCCTCGAAGATGTCGAACCGCGGCGCGATCGACCACGACGGCCGGAGCGTCACGCGGGCGTATGCCGCCACCCCCTGCCACGCGGCCGTCCTGCCGGCGACCGTGTCGCGTCCGATGTCCACGTTGGCCATCAGCGACAGCTTCGGATTGACGGTCCATGTCGCGACGGTGTCGTGGAGCGTACGCCATCCGGCGACGCCGTCGCGACCTTCGGGGCCGCCCATCCATGTCTGGCTGAGCGTGAAGGACGGGCTGACGCGCCACGACACCTGCGCGGCGCCGGTCTTGCCCCGATTGTTGTCCTGCGCGTTGTTCCAGCCGTTGAGCAGGAAGCCCGTGACGGTGACGGTCTCGGAGACGGGCAGCGCGGCGCGCACCCCGACGTGGTAGTAAGGGCCGGCCCAGGCAAACAGGAGCGACCGCGAGTAGTTCCAGTTGTACGCGGCTTCAGTGGGCTCGGCCCCGATGGGCGTATTGAACTTGCCAGCGTCGATCTGCAGGCCACGACCGACAGGCGCCAGCACGCTGATGTAGCCCTGCTGGAGGTATTTCAGACTGCCCCCGTCGGGATCGCTCGAGGCGACCCATGTAGCGGTCGGGCCGAAGCCGATGTCGGTCCGGAACCCGAGGCGCCGCGTCTCGGTAGGGACCTGCTCGAAGGCCAATTCGTAGTAGCTGAACGCGAACTGGTTGTCCTTGTCATCGAAGTTGCGCAGGACGTTGCGGGCCGACGCGGGCTGATTGCCGTTGTACTCGTAGTAGAGGTCCGCGGTGGTGGACACCTTGGTCGAGCCGAACAGCCGGAGCCAGCGCGACCTCGAGGGAGGCGGAGGCGGGATGTCGTCCTGTGGCTGTCGCGGCGCCGGCTCTACGGCAATGACGGGCGGCGGCACCACCACCGCGGCCGCCGTCATGACAGGCGCCGAGGAACTGTCGGGAGGCGAGTCCTGAGCCGCAGCGATCGCCGGTGCGGCGAGCAGCGCCGACAGGAGGATGGCGCCGGCGGTCGGCGTGCCGGTCAGGCACATGGCAACGTGTGCGGTTGGTCTCATGTGCCGCACTGACTATCAACAGTTGTGCCGCACGCCTCGATCCGAGCCGGCGTATGCGGACTAACTGTATGTGGCCGTTGCGGTTGTCAACGTCGACCACGCGCAGCCCCGTCTGGCGACATTCCTACAATCATGTAGCAAGTGAGACGGAATGCTACAAATGTGGCGCGCAAGTCAGCCGTCGTGTTTCAACAGGATCCCCGTACCGACAAGCCGTCGGACGGAGGCGGCGTCCCGCCGACATTCCACGAGGATCGCTACTGGACGTTGACTTCGATGATGGCTTCGCCGCGCTGACCGACGGCGTTGACCACTTCCAGCGTGACGCGCCGCCGGCCCGGCGACCCGTAGACCTTCGACGTCTGCGGACCCGTGGTGACCCGCCTGTCGTTGTCGCCCAGGTTCCAGTTGTAGCTCACCACGTTGATGCCTGCTCCCGTTCCCGAGAGCGTGGCCGTGAACACCACGGTCGTCGTGGACGTGGGGTTGGTGGGCGACGCCGTGAGCGTGACGTTGATGACGCGCTCCTCGACGGTCACGGCCGTGGCGGCCGTGGTGACTTCGCCGCCCGTGTCGGTCACCGTGACGACGACCGAGTACGAGCCCTTGCGTGCATACGCCTTCTGGATGGAACGCGATCCGCTCACGGGACCGAGCGATCGGCGGTCGCCATCACCGAAGTCGATGGTGGCCTCGCGGATCGGATCGCCGTTGGTCTGCGTCTGCACGCTGACGGTGAACGTGGCTGTCTCGCCTTCGCCCATGGGCGTGCTCGGCGCGGTGATGGTGATGATCGGCCTGTTGGTCACACGCACCGTGGTGTTGCCGGACACGCCGCCGATGGTGGCCGTGACGACGGCCTCGCGCGTGGTGGTGAGCTGCGTGCGTGCCTCGCCGTTGTCGTCGGTGACGACCGTCGTGTTGAACAAGACCCCGGCCGTCGTCGAGAACGTCACCGGCACGCCTGGCAGGCGCCTGTTGTTGTCGCCCGTCGCGACGGCGAGGATCTCGACGGTGCCGCCATTGGCGCCGACGGCGCTCGGGGAAGCGCTCACGGCCACGGCGGAGGCGGCAGCCGCGCCGACGCGAATTTCCAGGGCCTCGGCCTGGGCACCTCCCGAGAAGGCGCGGACCTGAGCCAGACCCGACGCGGAACCCGCGTTGAGGCGCACCGTGGCCCTGCCGCTGCTCGTGCGGGCTTCGGCCGGATCCAGCGTGCCCAGCGTGGTGGTGAACACGACCTGCGTGCCGTTCTGGACCGGCACGCCGCCGGGTTCGGTGACGTTGGCCGTGATCTCGATCTGGCCGTTCAGCGCGACGACGCTGCTGTTGGCAAAGAGCGTGACCGCCGAATCGGTGGGGGCGGTCAGTGGGGCCTTGTCGCAACCCACCAACGAGAGGCTCAGCACCAGCCCCATCGTGCCCGCTGTCGCAAGGCTGGCGAAGGCCCGCCGTGGCAGGGACATGTGGCGACGAGGTGCTAGCATGACGGTCAAGAATAGCAAAGGCATGAGGAGACCTGCACCGCTCTCGGCACCATCTGACGCCAGTGGCTACGCGATGGCCGTCCTGCTCGTCGGGTTGGCCGTGATGCTGACGCTCATGACGATGGCCATGCCCGTCTGGCGGCAGCAGGCCAGACGAGAGCGCGAGGAGGAGCTGCTGTTCCGCCTGAAGCAGTACGCGCATGCACTGGCGCTCTATCAGCGTCGCGTGCCAGGGGCGTCACCGGCCGACCTCGACGTGCTCGTCAAGGAGCGCTATCTGCGCAGGAAGTACAAGGACCCGGTCACCGGCAAGGACTTCGCCATTCTCCGCGTGGGGCAGGTGTCGCCCGGCATGACGACACCACTGCCGGGGCAGGTCGGCGCTGGCGCGCCGACGACCGGCGCACCAGGGGGCCCCAGTAGTCAGCCGACGGGCGGCACTCCCGGCCGGTCGTCGGGCTTCGGGCAGTCGCCGATGGGCACCATGAACCAGCCCGGTTCACCGGGAGCGATGGTCACCGGACCGATTCGCGGTGTGGTCAGCACGAGCAAGGAATCGTCGCTCCGCATTTGGAAGGGCCGCACGCAATACGATCAGTGGGAAGTGGCGATCGAGGACGTGACGCCACGCTTCTTCGGTCCGCAGCCGGACCAGCCCGGGCAGAATCGAGGCCCCGGCGGCGTGGGGAGCCGGCAGCCGGGCAGGCCCGGGGCCGGGTCCCCGCAGATGCAGCCACGAACGTCCTCCCCGACGACTCCGTACGGCGGTCCGCGCTGACAGGAAGGGGCCGGGCTCGGAGAGCCGGTCCTGCCTTGAAGGCGCGTCTGCGGCGTCAGGCCGTCGCGCGTGACGACAGCCTGAAGAGGCCCCACATCCCGGCCGTCAGCAGCAGCGGGATCGCCGCGAGCACGCGGCCGCCCGCGAGGGGGAGCGTGAGTCCCATGAGCCACGGCAGCAGCATCGCGCCACCGCACCCGATCGCGGAGACCGCCGACACGGCGAACGCCGCGCGTCCCGCGAACCGCTGCGTGACGACGCCGAACATCGACGGATAGATCGGGCCCGTTGCCCCTCCCATCAGGACCAGCGCGGTCGTCGTCCACAGCGGATGACCGACGCTCGACACGAGCACGAGTCCGCCGATAGCAAGCGCGGCAAGCGCGCCCTGAAGGACGACGGCGGGGCCGATGCGGTAGGCGAGGACGGTCGACAGTACGCGGCCGGCCATGTACGAGAACCAGTAGATCGACGTCGAGAGCGCGGCGCTCGCGGGTGTCACGCCGAGCGTGCGCTCGAGGTAGGTCGGGGCCCAGCCGGAGAACCCGGTTTCGACACCGCCGTACAGGAACACGAAGAACCCGATGAAGATGAGGCCGGCCGGGAGCGCGAACCCGCGTGGCTGCGGCGCGGCTTCCTTCAGCGGCACCTGCGCGTCGCGGGGCAGCGCGAACCACGCCCACGGCACGATGACGAGTGCGATGAGTCCACCGATGGCCGGCGCCCAGCGTGCGGGCGAGCCCGTCTTCAGGAACGCGCTCGACACCAGCGGGCCGACGACGGTGCCGACGCCGTAGAGCGCGTTCACGACGTTCACCACGAACGCCGGCCTGTGCGTGAGCATGCGCGAGGCGACCAGGTTCATGGCGATCGTCGCGAAGCCGTAGCCCACGCCGAGGACCGCGCTGGCGGTCAGCATCACGAGGAGCGAGGCGGCGGCGGACAGACCCACGGTACCCGCGGCGAGCACGGCGAGCGCCCAGAGAATCACCACGCGCGTGCCGATTCGCTCGAGGAGCAGCGTCGATGTGATCTGCGAGGCGAGGAATCCGGCGAAGAGCGCGCTGTAGAGCACGCCGATCGACGATACGTCGACGTCCGCCACGCGTGCGAACTCGGGCAGCGCGGGGCCAATCGCGGCGATGCACGCGCCCAGCGCGATGAACGCAACGGAGAGACACGCGAGGAGCGGACCAGGACGCTCGTCAGGCATGGCGTGAGGTGAGGGCAGCCTTGCCGATGGTGTCGTGGGCGGAGCGACGGATGGTCGCGATGTCGTCGGCACTCGCCCGCCCGGCGACCCTGTTGGTCAGCAGCACGACATAGAGATCGAGCACGGGGTCGATCCACAGCGATGTTCCCGTGAATCCCGTGTGGCCGATCGCGCGACGCGTGAGGTATCGGCCGGACGACGAGGTCGGCAGCGCGGTGTCCCACGCGAGGGCGCGCGACGACCCGCTGACAGGCGACTGCCGCGCGAACGCGCGGACCGCCCAGGCCGGTGCCAGTGCCGTGTCTTCGCCGCGCAGTCCGCCCAGGAGCGTGCGCGCGACATCGCCGATGGCCCCTGCCGTGCCGAAGAGACCGGCGTGTCCGGCGACGCCGCCCATCGCGGCGGCGTTGTCGTCGTGCACCTCGCCCCGGAGCACGCGGCCCCGCCACGCGCTGACGCCCGTCGGCTGCACGTTTGCCGAGGGCTCGACAGGGCCGTACATGAGCGGAGCGGACGTCACGCGCGTGAGCAGTGCGTGGACCTGCTGATCGAGCGGGGCATTGCCGATGGCCTCGAGGGCCCGGCCCAGGACGATGAAGCCGAGGTCGCTGTAGATGGCGGCCGTGCGTGGCGCACGGGCGAGAGGAGCGCGCGCCGCGGCGCTGACGAGGGTCGCGGCATCCGGGTGATGGTCGTGGAGCGGCAGGTGCCCCGGCAGCCCGCTGGCGTGCGCGAGCAGGTCGCGCAGGCGCACGTCGGTGCGATCGTCGCCGGCCCACGCCGGGATGGAGTCGCGCACGCGTGCGTCGAGGTCCAGCGATCGCCGACCGAGGAGCGACATGGCGACCAGTCCGGTGCCCAGCACCTTGGTGAGCGACGCGAGATCGAAGATCGCGTTGTCGTCGATGCCGTTACCGCAGTGCGCGCGTGAGACGACGCCCGCATGCGTGCCGACCTCGATGACGGCCGCGGGCAGCAGGCCGCTCGCGACGCAGGTCCGGAGTTCGCGTGCCGCCGCGTCGCAGGCAGCCGCGAGCGACGAGGATTCAGCGGCGCGCACCGACGGTCGCGACGGGATCGCGGAAGGCGCGACGCTGGACGGTGGCGAGGTAGGTCGACGGCTTGCCGGGGCCGCCGGTCATGCTGTCGTAGGAGTAGAGCATCACGCCGTCGAAGCCCATCGCGCGCGCGACGTCGACGCGGCGCGCGGCCTCACCGGCGTCGATCTGGAACGCACCGATACCTGGCCACACGCTGCCGTCGGGCTCGCTGGTGAGCGCCCGCAACTGTCGCTCGAATGACGAGGGACTCGACATGTACGTCATCGGGCACGCCGCATCGATGAGGCCGTCGCGCAGCCAGCGTGACCAATCCTGCAGTTTGTAGCTGCGGGCGTGCGCGGCGTCAGGCCAGACGGCGGCCGTGAGCTGCACCGCGGGTCTGTTGGCGCGCGCCGTCGCGGCGAGACGCGTGACGAGGCGCGTCAGACGCTCGCGCCGGTATGCGGCCCAGCGGGCAGGGAACATGTCGACGAACACCAGCGGGTTGGTGCGTCCGCGTCCATCGAGATCGGCGAGCTCGGCCGGCGTCAGCTCCGGACGTAATGACTGACGGAACGCATCGAGTGCCGCGCGGCTGACGTCGAAGTCGGGGGTGGGGAAGCGGATGTAGTCCAGGTGCAGGCCGTCCAGTGCGTACCGCGACGTCAGGTGGGCAATGGTCGCATCGAGCCTGTCGTGGACGCCTTCGGGGATCGGCGACGCGAAGACGCCTTCGATCGTCGTGCGCTTGCCGGCACTCCACGCCGCGAGCGTCCTGACGTAGGCCGGATTGCGCGGCGAGTGCTGCAGCAACGTCGGCGCGAGGGCTCGCGGCAGCATCAGCCACTCGGGGTGCTGCACGGCGATGTGCTGCGGGGCGGTAGGGAACGCCGTGGCGCCCGCCACGAGGTTCATGTTCAGCCACGCATGCACCTGCACGCCGGCCGCGCGGGCGTGCGCGACCAGTTCGCCCAGGGGGTCGAAGGTTGCCGGCTGTCTCGCGAGCAGCGTCGATCGTGGGTCAGGCCCACCGAGATAGAAGGCATCACCGCGACCGCGCACCTGCACGAACAGCGCCGTGACACCGTGCCGCTGCGCGTCGGCCACGACCTGCGCCACGTGCGCGGACGAGGTCATCCAACTGCGCGTCACCCAGACGCCGCGGAGTTCGGTCGACGATCGGCGCCGCGCGTGTGCCGCACGAGGCACGGCCAGCGGCGACAGGGCGGATGCGAGGGAGAGCCGCAGCAGATCGCGGCGTGTAGCAAGGGGCATCGGGCAGGCACGCGTGCAACGAGGTGCGCGCCCTGGAAGTATATACTCCGGTCGCGTGACGCAGGTGCCGCCCTCTTCCTTGTTCGTGATCGGCATCGACGCCGGTGGGACCAAGACGGACGCCGTGCTGGCTGACGTACAGGGGGCCGTGATGGCGCGTGCCCGCGTCGGCGGGGCGAATCTTGCCGCGCACGGTGAGCTGGCCGTCGAGAAGACGCTGCACGATGCGATCGATGAGGTTCTTGGCGCGGAGCGGCGCGCACCGGACGTCATCTGCCTCGGCATCGCCGGCGTCGACAGGCCGGAAGACAAGGCGATCATCGCCGGCATCATGCGCCGCATCGGTGCGCGCGCCAGCGTGCTCATCACCAACGATGCGCTGATTGCTCTGGTGGCCGGCGTCGGACTGGGAGCGGGCGTCGTGATCGCCTCGGGCACCGGTTCCATCGCGTATGGCTGCGACGGTCGCGGCCTGGCTGCCCGCGCCGGAGGCTGGGGGTACATCCTGGCCGACGAGGGCAGCGGCTACTGGATCGCCCGTCAGGCGCTGCGCGCCGTCGTGCGCGCCGCAGACGGTCGCGGGCCGAAGACGGCACTCACGCAGATGGTCCTCGAGTTCTTCGACGTGACGCGCGCGGAACACCTCGTCCGCGAGGTATATCGGCACTACCTGAAGCCGAGTGACATCGCGCGCTGTGCCAGTCTCGTGAGCCGCGCACGCGAGGGCGGCGACGAGGTCGCCATCGACATTGCGTCAACGGCGGCTGACGAATTGTCCGCGTCCGTGCATTCCGTCGTCGCGCAGCTCGAGCTGGCCGGCGACGTTCCCGTGGTGATGGCCGGTGGCGCGTTCCATGCCGTGCCCTGGTTGCAGGACGGCCTTCGCGAGCGGCTCGCGGATGTGGTCCCGGCGGGTCACGTGAACCTGCTCACCACCGACCCGGCGATCGGCGCCGTACGCCTGGCCCTCGCGCACGCGCAGGGCGGTGCCGTCCTTCCCACATACAAGACCCGTGATCATCTCGCTTTGTGACGACTCCCACGACGTGGCCGATCTCGCGGCGCAACGCGTCGCCGATCTGCTGCACGCGTCGCCGCGCACCGTGCTGGGCCTGCCCACCGGCCGCACGCCGATCCTGATGTACGACCGCCTCGCGGAGCGCCACGCCGCCGGCGCGCTCGACTTCGCGCGGGCGACCACGTTCAACCTCGACGAGTTCGTGGGCATCGGCGAGTCGCACGAGGGGAGCTACCGCGCGTACATGCGCCGCTACCTCTTCGATCGCGTGAACATCGCCGACGGCGAGGGACACGTGCTGGACGGACTCGCGCCCGACGCCGACGTGGAGTGCGCGCGCTTCGAAGATCGGATCGCCGCGGCTGGCGGGATCGACCTGATGATCCTCGGCCTCGGGGCCAACGGCCACATCGGCTTCAACGAGCCCGCCGCCACGCTGCAGGCACGTACGCATCGCGTGCGCCTGCTCGAGCCATCGCGCAAGGCCAACGCCGGATTCTTCGGCGGCGATCCCGCGCAGGTGCCCGTCGAGGCGATGACGATGGGGATGGGGACGATCCTGAAGTCGCGCCGGATCCTGATTCTGGTGACCGGTGCGGAGAAGGCAGAGACGCTGGCCGCGACGATCAACGGCCCGGTGACGACGCAACTGCCCGCGTCGTTCCTGCAACTGCACGGCGACGTCGAAGTGATCTGCGATCGTGAAGCCGGCAACGCGATTCGCTGAGCGACGCTACTTCTTCTCGGACTTCTCGGACTTGTCGGTCTTCTCGACCTTGTCGGGTGTCCTGTCGAGCCCGAGCAGCACGCGGAGGCGCGGTTCGGCAT
The DNA here is from genome assembly GCA_020845575.1 of Acidobacteriota bacterium. Classification (NCBI taxonomy): domain Bacteria; kingdom Pseudomonadati; phylum Acidobacteriota; species Acidobacteriota bacterium. Next base: position 37,364 of record JADLFL010000022.1, read on the forward strand.
CCTCACCCACGGCTTCGCGCACGGAGTCGTGCGCGTTGCGCAGTGTGGCGAGCGCTTCGGTCAGCGACAGTCCGGTCCGTTGCATCACGATGGCGGCCTTCACGTCGTTCTTCGCCGACTTGAGCAGTTTGCCGGCCGTGTCGTAGTCCACGCCGGTGGCTGTGGCGATGATCCGGCGCGCACGGTCCTTGAGTTTGTCGCTCGTCGCGAGGACGTCGACCATCAGGTTGCCGTACGTCTTGCCCACGCGCACCATCGCAATCGTGGTGAGCATGTTGAGCACCATCTTGGTCGCCGTGCCCGCCTTGAGACGTGTGGACCCGGTGAGCACCTCGGGGCCGACGGCGGGCGCGATGATGAGATCGACGAAGGTCTGGAGCTCGCTGCCCGGCCAGCACGTCACGAAGATGATGCGCAGGCCCGCCTTGCGCGCGCTGGTGAGCGCGCCGCGCACGAACGGCGTCACGCCGCTCGCCGAAATCCCGATGATGATGTCGCGCTTCTGCGGCTTCAGGCGCGCCACGGCGCGCGAGCCTTCCTCGTAGTCGTCCTCGACGCCTTCCTTCGGCTGGAAGACGGCGTCCTTGCCGCCGGCCATCACGGCGCTGACACGCGCGGTGGGGACGCCGAACGTCTGCGGCATCTCGGTGGCTTCCACCACGCCGAGGCGTCCGCTCGTGCCCGCGCCGACGAAGATGAGTCGGCCGCCCTTGCGGAACGACTCCGTGATCATCTGCACGCCGGCGATGATCCGGTCCTTCTCGCGGTGGACGGCCGCCACGACCTTCCGGTCCTCGTTCACCATCAGGTCGACGATGTCGCCGATGGAGGCGGTGTCCAGGCGGAGGCTGTTGGGGTTGATCGCTTCCGTGGGAAGGGACTCCCACTTCGAAGTCTGTGCCATGGATGACTCGAACAGGCGGCGGGTGCCGAGGCCGGTGAGGGTAGCGCGCCCCCCCGGGGCTGTCAACGAAACGCCGGCGTGCCGGCCGTCGTCCGGATGGGCAGCGCCCGGTTGCTACAATCGCCGTCCAGATGCCAGAACGTCAGCTCACGATTGATGAAGCGGCCGCGCTCGGCCGGCGGCTCGAGACCGAACTCGGACGCACGATCGTGGGGCAACGCGCCGTGCTCCAGGAGATCCTGATCGCGTTCTTCGCCGGCGGGCACTGCCTGCTACGCGGCGTGCCGGGGCTCGCCAAGACGCTCATCATCAAGACGCTGGCGCGAACCGTCGCGCTCTCGTTCAACAGGATCCAGGTCACTCCGGATCTCATGCCCTCCGACATCGTCGGCGCGGAGGTCATCGAGGAGGACCGGTCGACGGGCCGGCGCGAGGTGCGCTTCATGCGCGGGCCCGTGTTCGCGCACATCCTGCTGGCCGACGAGATCAATCGCACGCCGCCGCGCACGCAGGCCGCGCTGCTGGAAGCCATGCAGGAGCGGCAGGTGACCGTCGGAGGCGTGCGCTACGACCTGCCCGCACCGCAGTTCGTACTGGCGACGCAGAACCCCATCGAGCAGGAAGGCACGTATAGCCTGCCTGAAGCGCAGCTCGACAGGTTTCTGCTCAACGTGGTGATCGGGTATCCCACGGCCGACGAGGAACGGCAGATGCTGGCACGCACGACGGCCGCGCCGTCAGCGCTGCCGGACGTAGTGGCCGACGGCGACGACATCGCAGCAGTGCACCGGCTCGTGCGCGAGATTCCCGCCGCCAGCAACGTCGTGGACTACGCGGCGCGACTGGTGCGGGCCACGCGACCGGGCGAGGCCGAGACCGCGGCCGTCGTCTCGAAGTACGTGCGGTGGGGCGCGGGGCCGAGAGCCGGCCAGGCGCTGCTGCTATGCGGCAAGGCGCGCGCGCTGCTCGAAGGGCGTGCGGCGGTGTCGCTCGACGATGTGCGGGCGCTTGCATTGCCGGTGCTGCGTCATCGCGTGCTCGTGAACTTCCAGGCGGAGGCAGAAGGGCTCGACGCCGACGCGATCGTGTCGCGTCTGCTGAACGAGGTCTCCGCGCAGGCGTGAGCGCCGCTACCTCGCCCGTTTCACTCGATCCCGCGCTGCTGGCGCGCATCGCCGACCTCGAGCTCGCGGCGCGCCTCATCGTCGAAGGGGCCAGGCTGGGCGCGCATCGCAGCCCCTTCACGGGCACCGGCGCGGAGTTCCAGCAGATGCGCCCGTACCTGCCCGGCGACGACCTCAAGCACCTCGACTGGAAGCACTACGCGCGCACCGATCGCCTGTTCACACGCGTGTACCGGCAGACGACAGAGTGGCCCGTGATGATCGCGATCGACACGAGCCGGTCCATGGCGTTCGCCGATGCCGTCGGCGTGTCGAAGCTCCAGTTCGGTGTGCTGCTGGCCGCGGCCCTGACGTATCTGCTGGTGCAGCAGGGCGAAGCCGTGGGCCTCGTGACGCACGGCACGGAGACGGGCGTCGCGTTGCCGGCACGTACAGGCAGACCGCATCTCGTTCGTACGCTGGGTCTGCTTGCGGGAGTGACGGCAGACGGTGCGACGGATCTCGGCGGGGCCATTCGCCGCGCGGCCTCGCGTCTGGGACGTCGTGGCTGCGTGGCGCTCATCTCGGATCTGTACGGCAGCGACGACCTGCAGCCCGCGTTGCGGGAAGCACGCCGAATGGGCCACGAGGTCGTGGTGTTCCACGTGCTCACGCCCGGAGAGCGCGTGCTCGACGCGCGCGGCGACGCGGAGTTCGTCGACCTCGAAACGGGCGAGCGTCTTGTCGCGAACGTGCCGTCCGTGCGGGAGGAGTACGCCACGCGCGTGACGGCGTTTGTCGACGAGGCGCGCGCGTTCTGCACGAGTGAAGGGATCACGTTCGTCGAAGCCGGAACTGACACGCCGATCGACGGCGTCCTGCGCGCATTCACGCAGCAGCGCGCGCCACAGGCGGGAGGCGCGCGGTGACGTGGGCCGTGCCGGCGGCGTGGGCACTGGCCATCGCCGTGGCCCTGCCCATCGTGGCGCACCTGTGGTCGCGACGCCGGCCCGCGGCGGTGCTCTTTCCCACACTGCGGTTCCTGCGCGCGGCATCGCCCGTGTCGCGACGGCTGCGTCGCGTGCAGGACTGGCCGCTGCTGTTGCTGCGAGTGGCTATCGTGGTGGCGATCAGCGCCGCGGCTGCCGGTCCGACGATCACGGCGTCGTGGCGCGCCGACGTGTGGCGCAATCGTCTGCATCGCGTCGTGGTGGTGGACGAGTCGGTGAAGCGCGCCGCCGGCGACGCGGTGGCATCGCTCGAACCTGTGGCGACATCGATGCGTGTGATCGACGGAGGTGCCGCGGCGGACCTGCTCGAGGAAGCTGTTTCGGAGGCCACGCGCGACGCGAAAGATCGGCAGACGGAGATCGTCGTCGCGTGGGATGGATCGCGCGAGAGCCTGACGCTGGCCGATCTCGAGACAATCCCGGAGGCGATGGGGATTCGATTGCTGGTGTTGCGTCGGGACGCGGCAGACGCGACGTCGGCTGGCTTCGACGTGACGGTCGAAGCGGCTGAATCGGATGTCGCGATCCGGGACCGGTTGCTGGACATGGTCCGGCCTGGCGCGGAGGGACGGCCTTACCCTGATGCGCCCGCCTCGGCAGGTTCGGCTCCCGCTCCGGCAGGATCCGCTCTCCGAGTCCGACCTGACAGTCCGCCGCTCGTCTTCGTCTGGCCGGGGGCGACGCGTACGCAGGCCGACGCCGCAGTACCTGCAACGCCGTCCGCGTTGCGCGTGCTGGACGATGTGGCTGACGACGTGCGGGTGCGGGACGCGGCGGAACGTTCGGTGCGCGATTCACGCGCGTCTGGTGGTGAGCATTCACTTACCGAACGCACGCTGGCGACAGGCCCGGACGGAGAGTCGCTTCTGCGCGGCCGAATCGAGGGCAACCGTGTCGTCTTCACGCTCGACGCCACACCATCGTCTCCACTGTCCCTGTGGGCGCTCATCGCCGCCGTCGAATCGACCAGGTGGAGCGGAGGCGCCCCCACGAGATGGAGCGAACGGGCTTCAGCCACTTCGAGTGCCTGGGGTCGCGATGCGATCGCGCGCATCGAACGCGCTCCCACCACGCCCGCTGACGTCACGCTCCCCGGTGGTCTCGACACGCGTGCGGCGTGGGCCGTCGCGCTCGTGCTCCTGCTGGTGGAGCAATGGTGGCGCAGACGAGGCGCGCCCGCCGTCGATCGTGAGGTAGCCGATGCCGCCTGAACTGCCCGACGGCGCGGGCGGCGCATCAGGCTCCGTGCGCGACGCGGAGTGGGTCGGCGCGTGGATCGCGTCGACATGGCGCCGGTGGCGACTCTGGTACGCCGCGTGGGCGCTCGTGCTCGGCACGGGTGTGGCGCTGTTGCTGCGAGCCCTGCTGATGCCGCTCACGACAGCGAGCGCCATCGCTTGTCTCGCTGTTGGACTCGCGTCAGCCGTTGTCGCATGGTGGCTGGCGCCCGGCGTGCGGGACGTGTCGGTCGTTGTCCGAGCCGTCGAGCGCGCGAACCCGGATCTCCAGAACGCGCTGTTCACGTGGCACGAATGCCAGGAGGGGGCCTGGCTCGGAGAGCCGACCCTGCCTTCGCGGGAGCCGGTTCTGTCTCGGGGGCCGACGGCCATGGGAGCGAGGTCGTTGTCGCCGGCGATCGCCGCGAGACTCGTGACGCACTCGCGCGGCGTGTTGCGCACCTCGGCGCCGCTCGTCGCTGTCTCGCGTGGCGCGTGGGCGATGGCCGTCGCCGCGGTGATGCTCGGCGTCGTCGGCGGATTCGTCACGCCGAAGACATCGGGGCCTGCCGATGTGCAGGCAGCTGTCGCGACGTCGAACCCGGTGCCCGTGACGGCGGGCGCTCTTTCGTGGGCGGTCGTCGTCACGCCGCCGTCGTATACCGGCAAGCCGATCGAGCGGCACGAGCAGCCATCGCGCGTCGACGTACTGGAAGGGTCGCGTGTCGATGTCACGTTGACGGCGTGGCCTGATGGCGCGACGGCCTTCATCGGCGATGGACCACTGCCACTGCGCGAGGATGGTGACACACGGACCGTGCGCCTGACGGCGACCGCCTCCGACGTGATGATCGTGAAGGACCGCAACGACGGCGTGCTGGCGGCGATGACGCTGGTCGTCGTGCGCGATGCTCCACCGGGTGTCCGCATCACCGCACCGGGCGCCGACCTCACGCGTGATGCCGCGACCGGGACCGTCACCATCCGCGTCACGGCGCGCGACGACATGGCCGTGCGCGGCCTGCGCCTGCTGTACACGAAGGTGTCGGGCAGCGGCGAGAGCTTCTCGTTCGAAGACGGGGAATGGCCACTGCGTATCGAGCGTCGATCAGCGGCCGAGTGGGAAGGGACGCACACGGTCGATCTCGCCACGCTGAACCTGGCACCCGGCGATTCGGTGGCCTACCACGCCGTGGCGCACGACGCGCGGTTCGGCGCCGCGGGCACGTCGGAGTCCGAGCGCTTCCTCATCGAGATCGTGCGTCCTGGCGCGGTGCCGGCTGGCGACTACAGCCTGCCTGAACCCGAGCTCGGATTCGCGTTGAGTCAGCGCATGGTGATTCAGCTCACCGAAGGCCTGTTGCAGCGGCAGGCGCGCATCGCGCGGCAGGAGTTCCGCGAGGATGCGCAGACGCTCGCCGTGGCACAGCGGCGCGTGCGCGCGGAGTTCGTGTTCCTGCTCGGTGGAGAAGTGGTGGACGAGGTCGAGGAAGCCGGACACTCGCACGAGATCGGTGAAGGCCGTCTGGACAACCAGGGCAAGAGCGATCTCACGGACGCCGTCCGCCACATGGCGCAGGCGGAAGTTCGCCTCACGAACGCCGACGTCAGGGAAGCGCTCGAATACGAGTACAAGGCGCTCGCGTCGTTGCAGGCCGCGTTCGGCAAGGCGCGCTATTTCATGCGGACGTTGCCCAACCCGGTGCAACTCGACATGAATCGGCGCCTGACGGGTGAACGCGTCGACGCCGCGTCGAGCCGGTGGGCTGCACGCGCCTTCCCGGACGCAGCGCGTGCTGAGGCGATCGCGCTGCTGGCGCGTCTCGACGCGCCGGGCGTCGACGTGACGCGCCTCCTGCCGGCGCTCGTGGCGCTCGATCGCAGCGACGGTGCATGGGTCGCAGAGGTCCAGCGCGCGGCGCAGGACGAAGGGACCGAGGGCGTGGCGCGCGTGCTTCGCGCGCGCGTGTTGCCGGCGAGCCCGACGTGGTTGTCGTTGCCATTGCCGCGCTCGGTGGCAGAGGAGGCGCTCGGAGCAGCGAGTCGCCCGTCACCAGCACGGAAGGTGACGCCATGAACCTGGCACCCCATGTCCTGCGCGTGCTCGGCATGGTGGGCGTGATCGCGGGCATCGTGGACCCCGGATGTCGTGACGCCGCGCGCCAGCACCTGCACGTCAGGATCGCCGGCGACGTCGCACCGGAGGCACGCACGCGCGCGTTGCAGGCTGTGGCATCGGCGGCGCCGTGGGCTGTGGTGATCGACGAGGCGGATCCCGCGTCGATCCACTCGGACACGACACCAGCGGTGGCGACTGTCGTCGTCGGGCCTGCCGCACCGGTCCTGCGCGCGCTCGAGCAGCGGCGCGCGGATCTGGCTCTCGAAGTGGACGACGAGGCCGTGACGATTCAGGCGATCGTCGTGCCCGGTCGCGTCGTGGCCGGCATGCGCACCGACATCCGCGTTGGCGTTGGCGACGTGGTGCCGAACCGCGGTGTCGTCCGCGTGACGGTGCGTGATGCGGACTCCGGTGTGGAGCAGGCCCGCGTCGACGCGCCACTGCCACCGACGAACGGGTTGAACCCCGGTCGCTCCATTCAGAAGGAGGGATGGACGCCAGACCCCGCTTCTTCGAGAGGGGTTTCAACCCCTGGCGAGGAGGGCCGCGAACACGTCACGGTGACGGTTCCGTGGATGGCGACGGGGGAGGGACCACACCGGCTGCTCGTCGAGGCATCGCGACCTGACGTTACCGGTGGACCGCCTCCCGCATCGGCAGTGGCGTCGATCGATGTCCTGCCATCGGACGTGCGCGTGGCGGTACTCGAGGCGCGTCCGACGTGGAGCGCGCGCTTCGCGCGACTGGCACTCCAGGATGTGGATGGCGTGCGCCTCACGACGGATGTGCGCCTGGCGCCAGGCGTAGCCGTGCGCACGACGTCGGCCGGCGATGGGGACGCGTCGACAGCCGGTGGCGATGACGAGGCGCAGGTGCGGATCGTCGGCGGGCTTGATGCCCTGACGTCGGAAGACGTCGCTGCGCTCGCGCGCGCGGTGCGCGATCGTGGGCGTGCGGTGGTGCTGCTGGCGGACGAGGTGCCGGCGCCGGGGCCCTGGCGCCGACTCTGGCCCGATCCCACGGGCTCGCTCAGGCAGTCGGTCAGCCTCGCCACCGGCCGCATCGGCGGCCACGCCTGGAAGATGCGCGAGTGGCTGGACCTCCCTCCGTCGACGGCAGTCACGCCGTTGGCGTCGCTCGACGCGGGCTCCACGCCCTTTGTGGCGGGACGTGGGCTGGGTGCGGGGCGCGTCGTGCTCGTGGCGGCGCTCGACGCGTGGCGCTGGCGGGCGGAGGACGACGCGGCGTACGCGGCAGGTTGGCGGGCACTGGTGCAGCGGCTCGCGGCCGATGTTCCGGAGCCCGTCGAGAGCACCGTGTGGGTCACGGGGCACGGGCGGCAGCGCTGGCTGCACGTCGCCGTCGCCGTGCGCGCCGACGTGGTGGCGCGCGACCCGGCGGTCGCGGCCGTGGTGACCGGTGACGACGATCGTCCGGTCCCGCTCCAACGGGTCGCGTCGGGGACGTGGCGCGGGGCCGTACGCGCGCCTGAGGCGGCCGGCGTAGAGATCACGACGACCGCGACAGCAGCAGCGGAAGTGGTCGGACGAGCACAAGACGTGGTAGACCTTGGCCCGTTCCGACGCCCGGCGGCGTGGCTGGACGTGACGCGGCACCAGGTGTGGCGCGGCGGTGTCGCGGCGCCGCGGGGGCAGTGGAGCGATGCCCTCACGCAGGTGCGTACGCGGCTCGCGGGAGTCGAGGGCGCGCGATGGTACATGACCCGGACGTGGGGATTTGCGGCGCTGGTGCTGGCGCTGCTTGGCACGGAGTGGATTCTCCGGCGCCTGAACGGAGCACGGTGAGGATGATGAGGGGAGCAAGATGGCGCAGAACCGACGAGACTTCCTGAAGACGGCCGGCGCGGCCGGTGCCGCGTTGTCGTTGAGCGACTGGTGGATGGCACCGACGTCCGCGCAGGCCCCGAAAGGGCAGAGCGGCCCGTGGCGCACGTGGGGGGCCGATGTCCTGAAGCAGGCCAAGGGGCTCGGCTGCACGTATGCCGAGATCCGGTTCGGCCGGAAGCGGTCGCAGGCGTTGAACGTACGTAACGGACAACTGACGAGTGGCGGTGGGTTCAGCTTCGGCGGCTTCGGGTCGGCGCCCGGTGGCGGCATCAGCGACACGTTCGGCTTCGGCGTGCGCGTCATCCACTCCGGCGTCTGGGGCTTTGCCAGCAGTCCGATCGTGACGGCTGAGGAGATCCGTCGCGTGGTGCAGCGCGCCACCGACGTGGCGAAGGCCAGCGCCGTCGCCAAGCGTTTCGACGTGAAGCTGGCGCCGGTGTCCGCGTACGACGAGTTCTACGAAACGCCGCACACGCGCGATCCGTTCGAGGTGTCGCTCGAAGAGACGATCGCGCTGCTGGTGGACGCCACGACGGCGATCCAGAAGAACAAGCAGGTCCTGTTCGCCACCGCGCAGGTGAGCTTTTCGCACGACTGGAAGTTCCTCGTCACGTCCGAGGGGTCGTTCATCGAACAGAGCCTGTACTACTGCTCTTGTGGCGCGTCGGCCACCGCGCGCACCAAGGGGCAGGTCAAGACGCGCGTGTACACGCCCGGTGCGTCGACGGCGGGGTACGAGTTCCTGGTGAACGCGGACCTGAAGGGCAACGCGGAACGCGTGGCCGCCGAAGCGGTGGAACACAGCATGGCCGCGCCCGTGCAGTCGGGACTGAAGGACCTCGTGCTGAAGCCGTCGCACCTGGCGCTGACGATGCACGAGATCATCGCGCATCCCACCGAGCTCGATCGCATCGTCGGCTACGAGGCCAACTATGCGGGCACGAGCTTCGTGAAGCTGTCGGACCTGAAGACGCTGAAGTACGGCAGTCCGCTGCTCAACGTGTACGCCGACAGGACGCACGTGGGCGCGTGCGGCACCGTGGGTTTTGACGATGACGGGGTGAAGTCGCAGCGCTGGCCGATCATCCAGGACGGCATCCTCGTGGGCTTGCAGACCAACCGCGAGACGGCGCACTACATGGGGGAGACCGAGAGCCGCGGCTGCACGTTCGCCAACCACTGGCGGAACTACCCGTTCCTGCGCATGCCGAACATCCAGATGGAACCCGGCAAGCCCGGGTCGCCGACGCTCGAGCAGATGATCGCTGACGTCAAGGACGGCGTGCTCGTGGACGGCGCCGGCAGCTTCAGCATCGACCAGCAGCGCTACAACGGCCAGTTCGGCGGCAACGCCTTCTGGGAGATCAAGAACGGCAAGGTCACGCGCATGGTGACCGACTTCACCTACAACGCCATCACCACCGACTTCTGGGCGAACCTCGACGCCGTCGGGCCTCCGGAGAGTTGGGAGCACCACGGCATGGACGGTGATGCCAAGGGACAGCCCGTCCAGTCCAACTATCCGTCGCATGGTTCGTCGCCCTGCCTGATCCGCAAGGTCATGGTCGGTGCGGCGTTCGCCTGACGACTTCGACGCTTCGACTTTCCGAGGATGCGATGAGTTGCTCACGTGAAGCAGTGAAAGCGATCACCGACAAGATCCTGAACATGGCCAAGGCCGACGCGGTCGAGGTCGACTTCCAGGGCGGCGAGCGGTCAGCCACGCGGTACGCCAATTCGAGCATCACCGCCAACCTGATCGAGCACGATCAGCAGGTCAACATCACCGTCTACTACGGGCAGAAGAGCGCGACGACGATCACGCACCAGTTCGACGATGCGTCGCTGAAGACGGCCATCGAGCAGGCGCAGGCGTTGGCCAAGCGCAAGCCCGACAACCCTGAAGCGATGCCGCTCGTGAAGCCGCCGCAGAACTATGCGCCGGTCGACGCGGTGATCGATCGCACGGTGGACTTCGGGCCTGCCGAACGCGCGGCGATGGTGAAGAAGAGCCTCGACATCTGCGAGAAGAAGGGCGTGGTCGGCGCGGGCTACATCCCGAAGCTGCACTGGACCAACGCCACGGCCAACAGCGAAGGGTTGTTCTCGTACTTCCGGTACGCGGAGGCGAGCTTCATCCTCACGTGCCGCACGCCGGACGGCACGGGCTCGTGCTGGGCCGGGCAGACAGGCCTGAAGGACGTGAACCTGATCGATCCCGTCTCGATCACCGAGCGGGCGTCCGAGAAGGCGCTGAAGTCGCAGAAGCCGCGCGCGATCGAACCCGGCGACTACACGGTGATCCTCGAGTCGCGTCCTGCGGCGCGGTTCCTCTCGCTGCTGCTCACCTCGATGGACGCGCGCGCCGCGGAAGAAGGCCGCAGCTTCATGAGCGGTGCCGAGCGCGGACAGACCAAGGTGGGGCAGAAGCTGTTTGGCGACAACGTCACGCTGCGCAGCGTGATGAATCATCCCGTGCTGCGGCAGTCGCCCATCGGCGAGGACGGTCTGGCCGCGCAGGACGTCGCCTGGATCGAGAAGGGCGTGGTCAAGAACCTGTACTACAACCGCTTCTGGGCCCAGAAGACAGGCAAGACGCCCACGGCGACGTCTCCGGGCATGAGCCTGGTGATGGACGGCGGGACGACGTCGGTCGAGGAGATGATCAGGACCACGAAGCGGGGGCTGCTCGTGTCGTTCTTCTGGTACATGCGTCCCGTCGAGGCGATGTCGATCCTGTACACGGGCATGACGCGCGACGGACTGTTCCTCATCGAGAACGGCGAGATCACGGCGCCCGTGCAGAACTTCCGCTGGAACGAAACGCCAGTGGTGGGCTTCAACAACATCAGCGCGCTCGGCCCTGCCGAGCCGATGCACACCGGCGAGGCGTACGACCAGCCGGGCACGGCGATGGTGCCGCCGATGCGCATCGAGGACTTCACCATGACGTCCGTCTCTCCGGCGGTCTGAGGCAGGCATGAGCACGAATCGTCGGGATTTCATCAAGACCATCGGCGCCACGGGCGTCGCGCTCGCGTCGAGCGATCTCGTCGCGTCGCTCGTGGCGCGGTCGCCGAAGGGGCAGGTCCTCGCCTCGCAGTTCAAGGGCCTGTCCGACGTGGCGCTCGCCGAGGCCAAGCGCCTCGGCGCGACGTACTGCGACGTCCGCTTCACGCGCAACATCAGCGACTCGATCACCGTGCGCGACAAGATCGTCGGCGGGGGCGGCTTCGGCGGCTTCGGTGGCGGTGGCGGACGGCACGAGAGCGCCGGGTTCGGCGTCCGTGTGCTGCACAGTGGCGTCTGGGGGTTTGCCAGCAGCCCGAACGTCGGCGAGGCGGAGATCCGAGCCATCACGCGTCAGGCCGTGGACGTCGCGAAGGCGAGTGCGGTGGCCAAGCGCTTCGACGTGAAGTTGGCGCCGACGGCGGCGTACCAGACGTCGTGGGCCACGCCGATCACGGTGGATCCGGCTACCGTGTCGCTCGACGACAAGATCGCGTTCCTGCTCGGCATCAACGAGCAGCTGATGAAGACCAAGGGCGTGATCCGCACGCAGTCGTCGATCGCCCAGGACTACGAGTGGAAGTACTTCGCCTCGTCCGAGGGCTCCTACATCGAGCAGGAGACGTGGCGCATGGCCCCGAGCTTCACGGCCACGGCGCGCGCCGGGAGCAAGGTGAAGTCGCGCACGTTCACCGTGCAGGCCCGCACGGGCGGCTACGAGGTGGTGACGGGCGGCGGCATGCTCGAGAACGCGGATCGGATCGCGGCCGAGGCCGTCGAGCACGCGATGGCGCCGCCGGTGTCGCCCGGGCTCAAGGACGTCATCATGACGCCCTCGCATTCGATGCTCACGATCCACGAGATCATCGGCCACCCGACCGAGCTCGATCGCATCCTCGGCTACGAGGCCAACTACGCCGGCACGAGCTTCATCAAGGTGTCGGACGTCGGCAAGATGAAGTACGGCAGCAAGCTGTTCAACGTCACGGCCGATCGCACGATTGCCGGCGGCCTCTGCACCGTGGGCTACGACGATGACGGCGTGAAGACGCAGTCGTGGCCGATCGTGCGCGAGGGCATCCTGGTGGGGCTGCAGACAAACCGCGAGACGGCGCACTTCATGGGCGAGACCGAGAGCCGCGGCTGCACGTTCGCCACGACGTGGCGCAACTATCCGTTCCTCCGGATGTCGAACCTGCACGTCGAGCCCGGCGACGACAAGGCGCCGAGCGCCGAGGAGCTCATCGCCGACACGAAGGACGGGTTGCTCATCGACGGACGCGGCAGCTATTCGATCGATCAGCAGCGCTACAACGGCCAGTTCGGCGGCGATGCGTTCTGGGAGATCAAGAACGGCAAGAAGGTGCGGATGGTGTCGGATGTGACCTACAACGCCATCACCACCGACTTCTACGGCAACCTCGATGCGGTGACCAACAAGGCGTCATGGGAGATGCACGGGACCACGGGCGACGCCAAGGGCCAGCCCGTGCAGATCAACCACATCTCCCACGGTGCCCCGTGGATGCGCGTCCGCCAGATCATGGTCGGCGCGGCCTACCTCTAGCGCCGTCGCACGGGCGTCCGCCGTCGCGCAGCGCGCTGCGGCGGACCGTGCGATCCCTCCCATTCCGCCTGGAGGCAGGGGCATCGGCCCCAGGCCTCCACACCGCAGAGGCTTGACCTCACGGCGGTGGCGGTGTATACCTTCGCCTCAATTCGTCCAGTCAAGTACGAGGTTCGCCGGCGGTGGTCAGACCACATGCCGTCGCGGATGGCGAGTTGGGGTGTCCCTCGACAGGAGAGGCTATGGTTCACCGATTCCAATGGGCCCGGTTGCGCGCATGTGCCCTGCTCGTCGCGCTCGGAATGCTCGTCGTGCCGACGCTCGCGCGAGCGCAGGCGACGCGCGGCACGCTGCTCGGCACGGTCACAGACACGTCCGGGGCACCTGCGCCGGGCACCACGGTCACCATCACCGACGTCGGCACGAACATCGTGACCAGCAGCGTCACCAACGAGGCGGGCAACTACACGTTCCCGAACCTCAGGGACGGGCTGTACCGGGTGGAAGGTGAGCTCAGCGGCTTCAAGAAGGTCATCCGCGAGAACGTCAAGGTGGACGTCAACACCACGATCCGCGTCGACCTGAGACTCGAGCCCGGCGATCTGTCGGAGACGATCAGCGTCACGGCCGAGACGCCCGCGCTGCAAACGGATCGGACCGACACGGGCCGCATCATCGAGGGCGAACAGATTGCCGCGATGCCGCTCGGCTTCGGCCGCAACTTCCAGGGCATGCTCGCCACGGTGCCTGGCGCCTCCCGCCCCTTCAGGCCGCATTCGGAGTTCTTCAATTCGCAGGATTCGCTGTCGAGCAACGTCAACGGTCAGTCGCGTCTGGCCAACAACGTGATGATCGAGGGCATCGACAACAACCACAAGACCGGCCTGCTCACGGTGCTCATCCCGTCGGCCGAAGCGCTCGAGACGGTGAGCGTCACGACGAGCAACTACGACGCGGAGTTCGGGCGCGCCGGTGGTGCCGTCACCAACGTCACGCTGAAGTCGGGCACGAACCAGTACAAGGGGTCCGGGTTCTGGTTCGGCGACAGCGACGAGACACGCGCCACCAACGCATTCGTCGATCGCGCGAACCTGCCGAAGGAGCGCCAGAAGCCCGAGACGCTGTACAACCAGTTCGGGTTCACGCTCGGCGGCCCGATCATGCGCAACCGTCTCTTCTTCTTCGGCGACTACATCAGGACCAACGACGACCTCGGGCGCGTCAACCGTTACGTCGTGCCCACGGCCGCGCAGCGCGCGGGCAACTTCAGTGGGTCGGCCGTGCCGATTTACGATCCGGCCACGGGCGATGCTGCGACGGGGGCCGGTCGCACGGCGTTTGCCGGCAACGTGATTCCGGCCGATCGCATCAGCCCGATCGCGCAGCGCATCATGCAGAGCATCCCGCTGCCCAACATCGCCGGCGTGGCCGAAGGGCAGATCAACTATCAGGACACGACGATTCGCAAGCGCCGCACCGACGGCTTCGACGTGAAACTGAACTACCAGGCGACCGAGAAGGACCAGTTCTCCGCGCGGTACAGCTTCCAGCGGCCGACGGCGGAAGAGCCCGGGAACTATCCCAACAACATGGGCGGTCCGTATCAGGGTGGCTTTGTCGGCAGCGGCACGAACACGACATACAGCGTGGCCGGCAACTGGACGCGCACGTGGACCAACACGCTCGTGGCCGACATCCGCGCGGGGGTCAGCAAGTACCGCAACAAGGCGGTCACCGTGGCCAACGGCCTGACGACGGCGGCCGACATCGGCATCCCCGGTGTGAATCTGGATGAGTTCACGAGCGGCATGACCGCGATCAACATCAACAACGGGATCTCCAACCCGATGGTCGGCTTCGTGAACTCGCTGCCCTGGGATCGTGGTGAGACTACCGTGGACCTCTCGACGACGGTGACCAAGCTGTGGGGCAACCACACGGTGAAGGTGGGCGGTACGTACCGGCACAACCGCGACTTCCTGCTCCAGACCCAGGACCAGGGCGGCTCGCGCGGCTACTTCACGTTCAACGCCGCGCAGACGGGCAGCCCGGCCAATGCGGCGTCACAGGCCAACATCAACAATGCGATCGCGGCGTTCCTCCTCGACCGGCCGAACGTGGCGGGGCGCGACCTCGCCGTCATCCCGGAGCCCGGCACGACGCACTCGGCGGTCTTCACGTTCATCCACGACAAGTGGCAGGTCACGCCGAAGCTGACGCTGGACCTCGGTCTCCGCCACGAGTACTACACACCGCTGGTCGGCATCCAGAAGCAGGGCGGCCTGTCCAACTACGACCCGAACACGAACTCGCTGCTGATCTCGGGGTACGGGAGCATTCCGGACGACCTCGGCGTCAAGAAGAACTTCCGCAACTTCAATCCCCGGCTCGGCGTGTCCTACCGCATCGACGACAGGACCGTCGTTCGCGGCGGATACGGCATGAGCACGGCGCCGTTCGGCGACAACAGCTACGCGTTCAACTTCCCGGTGAAGCAGAACAACCAGTTCAACGCACCGAACGGCTTCGTGACGCCGGCCGGTGTGTCCATGGCCAACGGCTTCCCGGCGCCGGTCGTCGCAGACATCCCTAGCAGTGGCATCATCGATGCCGGTGCGGATTCGCGCTTGCGCAACGCCGCCTACTTCCACATCCCGAACAACCTGAGGGAAGGGCAGATCCACTCGTGGAACGTCGCGTTCCAGCGCGAGATCGGCTACAACTTCACGGTCGACATCGCGTACGTCGGCAATCACGGGCAGGACATCATCCAGCGCCTGGACCTCAACGCGGGCTACGTGCTCGGCGCCGACAACGCCGGTCGGCCCCAGTTCGCACAGTACGGCCGCACATCGTCGGTGACCACGTTCCTGCCGTACGAGACCGACTACAACTCGCTGCAGATCAAGGTCGACCGCCGGTTCAAGAACAACTTCCTCGTCACCAACTCGTACACGCTCGGCAAGGGCGTGAGCTACGACGGCGGCGACTCCAACGGCACCATCAGTACGCCGGCCGACATCTCCCGCAGCTGGGGTCGCACGTCAAACGACCGCCGGCACACGTTCGTGAGCAGCTTCGTGTACGGCCTGCCGATCCAGCGCGAGGGCGTGCTGGGCTGGATCCTCAATGGCTGGCAGGTGTCTGGCCTCTTCACGGCGCAGTCGGGGACGGCGGTCGACATCACGATGGCCAACGCGCTGCTGCGCGCGCCGAGCAACACGCAGCGGCCAGACCTGGCCGGCGATCCGAAGAAGCTCGGCGGCATCGGTGGCGGGCAGACGTGGTTCGATACGACCGCCTTCTCGGCGCCGGCCAACAACACGTTCGGGAATCTGACACGCAATGGCGCCGGCATCGACGGGCCCGGCTACATCAATCTGGACGGCTCGCTCGTGAAGCGCTTCAACTTCGGCGCGCGGTACGGGGAATTCCGCGTCGACGCGTTCAACGTGACCAACTCGCTCCACGCCAACAACCCGAACGGCACGTTCGGCGGTCCCGTCTTCGGCCAGATCACGGGGTCCTACGGCGAACGCATTGTCCGCTTCGGCCTGCGATTCATCTTCTGACGACGCACCGAGAATTGGACGCCAGGGGCTTCGGCCCCTGGCGTAGCGAAGGGCCTCAGCGGTGTAGACGCGATGTCTTGGCAGCCTATTCAGGGAGCGGGCGAAGGCGGTGCCTGGTGCGGGGCGCGCCACAGCGGTAGTTCGAGCGTGCGGGCTGCCGTTGCGAGCGGGCCGTCCTGGCACGCCAGGGGCAGCGCGCGACGTTGCGCCAGGTCGAGGTACGTCGCGTCGTAGACCGAGAGGTGATGCGCGGTGGCCAGTTCGCCGAGACGGGCGAACGCCAGACCTGATCCATCGTGATCCATGCGCAGGCGGAGCTTCTGCAACCAGGAAAGCGCCGCTCTTCGCTCGGCCTCGCTGAGCTTCCGTCGCCGAACGAGCACGACGAGAGCGTTCGCCACCTCGAGCGGCCACAGAGCCGGAACCTCGACGGTCGCTCCGTCGGCAATGGCGTCCAGCATCGCGTCGGTATCGGCGGTTGCCTGTGCGGGATGAACCCACGCGATTGCGACCGACGCGTCGGCGATGAAACCAGCCGTTGGTCAATTCACTGTACTACCTTTCGAGTGCGCCATCGGTTCCGCCCGCCCGTTCAGCCCCTGGTGCGCTCACGCCCGTGGCAGGCGTACGCGGGCGACGCAGCCCGGGGCGTCGCGGCGATTCTCCAACGCCACGTGGCCGCCGTGGGCGTCGGCGATCTGGCGACACAGCGCGAGGCCGATGCCGGTACCGCCAGGCTTGGTCGTGAAGAAGGGCACGAAGACGTCGGCGCTCGCGACGATGCCGGGCCCATCGTCGACCACGCGCACTTCCACGAACTCGTCGCCTGACGCGAGCTCCCACCACAATTGCACGCCTCCACCCGTGCCCGCGACGGCATCGACGGCGTTGCGGACGAGGTTGATCAGCAATTGCTCGATCTGATCCGCGTCGGCGCGCACGACGCACGGCGGTCCGCCGCGCACCATGACGCGTTCCGAGGCGTCGAGCGCGACCACGCGCGAGACGAGAGTCGGCACGTCCACCGAGCCGAACGTGGGCGACGGCAGACGGGCGAGTGCGGCATAGCCGCGCAGGAAGCGGTTGAGGCTCTCGGCCCGCATCTCGATCACGCCGAGTCCCTTGCGTACGTCGGTGCGCACGCTCTGGTCGAACGGACCGCGATCGAGGAAGCGCCCGAGACTGTTGGCGATGGAGGTGATCGGCGTCAGCGAGTTGTTCAACTCGTGGCTGAGGACGCGGATGAGACGACGCCACGCCGCACGCTCTTCCTCGCGCAAGGTCCTGCTGACGTCATTCAGCACCACGAGATCGTGGGGAAGACCGTCCTGCCTGAACGACGAGTGGCGCACTTCCCATCGGCCGGAGGCATTGGGAAAGTCGAGGCTGGCCAATCGGGTTGGCAGGGGATCGAGGAGGGACTCGCATCCGAGGTCCGCCGCCGACCGTCCGAGGAGATCGCTCACGGGGAGGCCGAAGAGCCGCGCCGCCGCGGGGTTGGCGAGCGCGAGTGACTGGCGGGCGTCGAAGGCGAGCACGGCCGCGTCGAGCTCGGCCATCACGGTGGCCAGCAGGGCACTGGCCTCCACCTCGGTGAGGCGCTGCCGCTGCAGCCAGTCGGCGAGCAGGTTCACCTCGAGCAATACCTGACCGAGGCCGTCGGTGGACGTGTCCTCATCCTCGTGCCTGGCGCGTGCGGAGAAGTTGCCTTCGCGCAGCCCCTGAATCAGGTTCGCCGTCGTCCGCAAGGGTCGCAGCAGCGCGCCGCGCAGGCGACCGGCCGCGAAGCCGCACCACGCGACGATCGCGACGATGACCGCGACGCGCGCGCTCGTCGGCCACGGCAGGTGCACCGTGCCGAAC
>JADLFL010000023.1 GCA_020845575.1 Acidobacteriota bacterium
CGCGGGTCCTGTCGCCGGACAGCCCCACCCGTCCTCCTCGCCACAAGCACTTGTATGGGAGAGGCTCGTCGACACGGGCGGGGCGGCCCGTCCGGCGCCACCCGCGCGCGCCGTGCCCCCGTCCGACGTCCTCTCTCCTTCTTCAGAATTCGTCAGCGATGATGTCTTCCGGCTGGACGCCGAACTCGTGGCGGAGCATCTCTCGCGTGGCGTGGATCATGACGGGTGGGCCGCACAGGTAGTAGCGCGGCGAGGCCGGCGAGGCGTGACGCGTCAGCCATTCGCGACGCATCACGTCGTGGATGAGGCCGGTCGGGCCGTTCCACCCATCCTCGTCGAGCGGCGCCGACAGTGCGACGTGGAATCGGAAGTTCGGGAAGCGCACCTCGATGTCGCGGAAGTAGTCCTCGTAGAACACCTCCTGCCGTGAACGCGCGCCGTACCAGTACGTGACGCGGCGGCCCGTGCGGGCGACGTCGAAGAGGTGCGACAGGTGCGACCGAATCGGGGCCATCCCCGCACCGCCACCCACATACACCAACTCCCGCTCATCGTCTCGGAGCGTGAAGTCGCCGAAGGGTCCGCTCCCCGTGACGATGTCGCCGGGTTTCAGGTGCCAGACCCATGACGACCCGGCGCCCGCGTCGCAATCGAGGCCCGTCGGCGGCGTCGCGATGCGGACGTTGAAGCGGAGTTCGCGCGGCGATGCGCCTGGTGCTGTCGCAATCGAGTAGTTGCGGCGCAGATCGAGCGCGTTGCTCGTCCGCAAATCGAACAGGTGATGCGCGCGCCACACGGACGCGTACGGTTCGTCGACGGCAATGTCGGCGAAGCGCAGCGTGCCGTACGCGGGCACGTGCAGCTGCATGTACTGCCCGGGCGAATACGCGGGCACGCCATCGACGGGTTCGAGCACCAGCTCCTTGATGAACGTCGCGACGCTGCGGTTGCCAGTCACACGGAACTGGAAAGCGTTGGCTGTCGCATCAGCGCCGCGAGCTCGCGACGCGTCGAGCAGGATGCGGCCACTTTCCTCGCGCACCGGATGCGTCCGCAGCGCGACGCACACTGGCAGACGTCGCGGCTCGCCGCTGACGATGTCGAAGCGGCCGTTGTGTTTCGGACACTCGATGGTGGTGCCGAACACGAGACCGTCGGCCAGGTGCGTGTTGCCGTGCGTACACGTGCCGTCGGTGGCGTACACGCAACCGTCAGCGGTGCGGTAGACAGCGTACGTGTGTCCATCGTGGTCCACGCGCACCACGTCTTCAGTGTGGAGCGTGGCGCTCGTACACACGTCGAGCCAGCCATCGCCGGCGATCGACGGCGTGATGGCGGCGGCCGTCGGGCGCGTGCCGACGGGACGCGCGGCAGGCGGTAACTTGCGCCGCACGTACCAGCCCGGTTCTCGCACCTGCCGGAACAGCGCGGGAATGATCTCGCGATAGGCGGCAGTGAGGCTCGGATACGGTTCCGGACAGTCGTCCTTCACGACCGCATGCAGTCGCGGCAACTGGTGGTACGGCACCATCGGGAACATGTGATGTTCCGTGTGGTAGTTCATGTTCCAGTACAGGAACCTGTGCACCGCGTTCATGCGGATCGTGCGGCAGTTGAGGCGGTGGTCGAGCACGTTCTCGGCGAGCGCGGCGTGCTGCGTGAGGCCGTACACCGTCATCATCCACGCGCCGTACAGGTTCGGTCCGAGCACGAAGACCAGCGGCAGCCACGTGCCGTACCACACGCACAGGCCGAGGATCGTGAGTTGGATCGCTGCGTAGATGCGCGCGCGGAGGAACACCTTCGGGTATTCCGACGGCGGGATGAACGTCGCTTCGTCCGGCGTGACCCGGCCGACGCAGTGCAGCGCGATGTTGGTGACGTAGCGCCTCCACGCCTTGTGGTTGAACGCCTTGAGGACGATGCCGGGGATGTCGGGCGGACGCGGCACGGCGATCTCGGGGTCGCGACCGACGATGATGGTATCGCTGTGGTGACGGGCGTGGCTCCATCGCCAGGGGACCGACTCGCGCAGGACCATGAACGACGCGACTTCGTAGAGCGCGTTGTTCAGCCAGTCGGTGCGGAATGCAGTGCCGTGTCCCGCTTCGTGCCAGCGCGCATCTGACGCCGATGCGTACAGCACGCCGTACACCATCATGGGCAGCACGGCCCACCACGAGCCCCACAGTCGCCACGTGAGGTAGCCGCTCACGCCGATGAGCGCGAAGTAGAGGATGGTGTCGCGGATGGCCGGCCCGTCGCGCCGCTCAAGCAATTCGCGCATGACGTCGCGCGGGACGGGCGACGTATACCAGTCGGCTTCGGCCAGCCCGCGATCGACCGCAAGCGCCGCCTCGCGGCCGACGAGACTGTAATCCTTGCGACGCGCCTCCTCGGCGCCGACAACCGTCGCGCTTGGCATGAGGGACACAGTATGACCGGCAACCGGCAACCGGCAACCGGCACCCGGGCACCGACAAGGGCAAAGACGAAAGACTTGATGGAGCGAACTGGTTTCAACCCGTTCGTCAGCCACGACGCTGTGGCGCGCCAGGCAACCGAGAAGGCGACGCCGGGAATGCCGCGATGCCCGGAATGCCAGTCGTCGGGGCCGGGCTCGGAGAGCCGGCCCTACCCCTGCGGCGATATAGGGTAGGGTCGGCCCTCCGGGCCCGACCGCAGCGTGACGAGACGAGTGTTCGGCCAACCCGCCTGTAGTACGATCAGCAGCTCACCACGGGGCGTAGCTCAGCCTGGTAGAGCGCTCGCTTTGGGAGCGAGAAGTCGCAGGTTCGAATCCTGTCGCCCCGACCAGCCTCGCGTTGCTCGGCTCGTCGGAGCGACAGCCTTCAGGCATCGCGCGCAGCCTTCGGCCGCGCGCTCAGGCTCGAATCCTGTCCCCTCACGACCAGCTTCACGTGCCTCGGCTCGTCGGAGCGACAGCCTTCAGGCATCGCGCACCCATCGGATCAAGTCCATACTGCGGTGATGGAACTGTGGTGGCGCGGGTCGATTCATCCGCTTGAAGTTGCCATCGTCCTTTGCCTCGTGGCTGTCGTCGCGTGGCTCGTGTACCGAGTGGCCGTATGGGCGAGGCACGTCGAGCGCCGATAGAGAGCGGAGTCTGCGTTGGTGTGCGTCGCCGACGCACGAGGAGTGTGCGCATGGCCCTCTGCCTCCAGACGCTTGTCATCGTTGCGATCGCAGCCTCGGCAACTGCGGGCTGGGCGCAAGTCGTCGACCAGACACACGGCAAGCCGGTCAAGACGTCGCGGGAGTACATTTGCCATGGTGCGCCTGACACGTGGGAGTCCCTGATCGAGGCGTCCGACGTGATCGCCGTCGTGAAGGTCGCCTCGAGCGTGGCTGGTGAAGTCGCGTATCTGGGCCCCAACTTCAAGTCGGTGGTGACGGCACATGCCGTGACCGTGCAGCGCGTCGTCGTGTCCAACGGTACTCGCGCGCTTCCCGAGAGTGGCCAACTGCTCGTCCTGGTCCCTGGCGGCACGGTCGACAGAGGTGACCATCTCGAGCGAGTGGTGGTCAATGAAGGGGAACCGTGGCAGGTCGGAAACACGTTCCTCGTCGCCCTGCTGTGGGAGGACAGCTTTTCGGCGTGGCGGCCCGCCGCCTTCTTCGACACCACATTCCGGATGCTGCCGGATGGGACGCTGCACAGCACCCGCAACGGGCCGCTGGCTCGCGCGGCGAACAAGGCGACGCAGGCCGAGATTCTGAGCAGGTTGAGCGGAGAACCCGACACGACTGTGCCGAGGTGATCGCACTCGGGCAAGTACATCGTCTGGCCCTCACGGCATATCTGGCCCCGATGGATGCGTGAGCACCGGGCGACCCAACGGATGGTGGCGATACAATCGCGGAGTGATCACGCGGGGAATCAAGGAATTCGTGGCCAGGGACTGGCAGGCGGCGCGCGATCGCAAGGACGCCTACTGGGGCGAACGTATCGCTCGCCTGGGGCCACTCGAAGCGTTTCGTATCGCCGATCAATTGCGTCGACAGGCGATGCACCACGATCCAGCATGGCCGGACGCCGCGCTCCGCCAGACGGACCTCCTTGCCCACGCGCGCCTGGCCGAGTGTTTTCGCCGTGCCTGTCCAACCCGCCGCACTTGAGCTCCTGGCCTCCCTCGCGCCAGTGCTCGCGCGATGGGGACGGTGGTATCTGTTCGGCGCCCAGGCCGTGATCGTCTACGGCGTGGCACGCCTGAGTGCCGACGTCGACGTGACGCTGGCCCTCGAACCGGACGCGCCAGACCGCTTCGCTGTCGACATGCGGGCGGCGGGCTTCGCACTCGCCGTCGACGATCCCGACTTCGTCCGCCGCACACGCGTGATGCCGTTCGTCCACGTGGCAACGGGCATGCCTCTCGACGTCGTGTTGGCCGGCTCCGGACTCGAAGACGAGTTCCTGCAACGGGCCATACCGACCGACATCGGCGGCACGAACGTCCCGCTCATCGACGTCAGCGATCTGCTCATCGCCAAGGTGCTCGCGGGACGCACCAGGGATATCGACGATGCGAGAGCGTTGTGGCGCTTGCACAGCCCACGTATTGACGCCCAACGCATTCGTACGATGCTGCGTCTGCTCGAAGAAGCGTTGCGCCAGAGCGACCTGGTTTCCGCCTTCGAAGACATCTCCTCGTAACTGCCCATCGTGCGCGTCGACCACCTGCGCGACGTGCTCGCGCGTGCGGTCCTCACGGAGGGCGAACTCGCCTTCACCCGTTTCTCCGTGCCACTCCTGTCGCGCAACCGCGCCAGGGGTTGCCTCCATCTGACGAGAGCTCGCCTCAGCAGCGCGTCGGTTGCGCGGCTGGCGCCGGACGGGGCCGCCCCGCCCGTGCCGACGAGCCTCTCCCGTACAAGTGCGTGTGGCGAGGAGGAAGGGTGGGGCCGTCCGGCGACAGGACCTACGCAAGGGCCGCGCCCACCGACCCGACCGGTTGCCCGTTGCCGGTTGCCCGTTGCCGGACTAAGCTTCCGGCGCAGGCGCGCCTGGCGGCTCGCGGGAGGGATTCTTGGGCGGCATCCAACTGCACGCGGTCGACTACCTGATTCTGCTCGTCTACTTCGCCTTCGTGCTCGGCATCGGCTGGGTGCTGAAGCGCTACCAGAAGACGAGCGACGACTTCTTCCTCTCCGGTCGATCGATCCCGGCGTGGGTCGCGGGCCTCGCCTTCCTCTCGGCCAACCTCGGCGCGCAGGAGCTGATCGGCATGGCGGCGTCGGGCGCCAAGTACGGGATGGCGACGAGCCATTTCTACTGGGTGGGCGCCGTGCCCGCGATGGTGTTCGTGGGCATCTTCATGATGCCGTTCTATTACGGGTCGCGCGCGCGGTCGGTGCCCGAGTACCTCAAGCTCCGGTTCGACGAGAAGACGCGCGCGCTCAACGCACTCACCTTCGCCGCGATGACGCTGTTCTCGTCGGGCATCTCGATGTACGCGCTCGCGCGCCTGTTCGAGGCCATTCTCGGTTGGGACTTCAACGTCAGCATCCTCATCTCGGCGGGCATCGTGCTCGCCTACATCCTGCTCGGCGGCCTCACGTCGGCCATCTACAACGAGGTGGTGCAGTTCTTCCTGATCGTGCTGGGCTTCGCGCCGCTCGTGTTCCTCGGCCTGCGTGACATCGGCGGCTGGGACGGGCTCGTGGCGCGTCTCTCCACCGTGGCCACGAGCCGCGGGTTCGAACCCGGTGCCTGGACCGATTCATGGGCACATCTCGGCGCCGCGCAGAACAACCCGATGGGCGTCGAATGGTTCGGCATGATGATGGGCCTCGCCTTCGTCCTGTCGTTCGGCTACTGGTGTACGGACTTCCTCGTCGTGCAGCGCGCGATGGCGGCAGACTCGATGGATGCCGCGCGCAAGACACCACTCATCGCCGCGGTGCCGAAAATGCTGTTCCCGTTCCTCGTGATCGTGCCCGGCATGATCGCGATGGGCCTGACGGCCGACGCGATGAGTTCCGGCGGGTTCGCATTGCCGCCCAAGCCCGACGGCACGCTCGACTACGACATGGTGATCCCGATGATGCTCGGGCACTACTACCCGTCGGGTCTGCTCGGACTCGGACTCACGGCGCTGATGGCCTCGTTCATGTCGGGCATGGCCGGCAACGTGACGGCCTTCAACACCGTGTTCACCTACGACCTGTACCAGTCGTACGTGAAGCCGCACGCCTCCGACGCGCACTACCTGCACGTAGGCCGCGTCATCACCGTCGTCGGCATCGCGCTCAGCGTGGCGACGGCGTACCTGGCCGCGCAGTTCAACAACATCATGGACTTCCTGCAGCTCGTGTTCGCGTTCGTGAACGCGCCGCTGTTTGCCACGTTCCTGCTGGGGATGTTCTGGACGCGCGCGACGGGACACGGTGCGTTCATCGGCCTCATGAGCGGCACGATCGCGGCGGCGCTGCACCACGGACTCACGCTGCCTGTGGGCGCGGTGGCCGGGATCAAGGGCGGCTGGCTCGGCATGACGCACGCGTACGCCAGCGAGATGGCGCAGAACTTCTGGACGGCCATCTGGGCCTGGTCGGTCTGCTTCATCGTCACGATCGTCGTGTCGCTGGCGACAAGACGCACGAAGTCCGACGATGAGCTCACGGGGCTCGTGTACGCGCTCACGCCACGGCAACCGTCGGCACATCTGCCGTGGTGGCGGACACCCGAAGGCATGGGTATCGGCGTGCTGCTGCTCGTGGCCGCCCTCAACGTGGTGTTCTGGTAGGAGGCGCACATGGGACTCGACATCCGCTGGCCGATGGGGCTGCTGTTCCTGATCCTCGGCGCGATCCTCGTCGTGTACGGCCTCGTGGCCGACCCGGCCATCTACGCGCGATCGCTCGGACTCAACGTGAACGCGTGGTGGGGCATGGCGTTGGTGGCGTGCGGCGGGGCGATGGTCGCGCTCGCGCGGCGTGCGCGGAACCTTGCGGCCGGCAACCGGCAACCGGATTGATTGAACCGACGACAGCGATGTGAAGGCCGAAGGTCGATGGCCCAAGGCCCCGAGGCCCGCCCGATACCTGTATGTCAGCCCTCGTTCCCGAACCCGGCGACGTCAAGAGCTTCAAGAGCGAGGCCGCGCTCGAGACGTGGATGCGCCGCCATCACCAGCGCGCGCCCGAGCTCTGGCTCCGCGTCTACAAGAAGGACTCCGGCGTCACGACGGTCACCATCGCGCAGGCGCTCGACGTGGCGTTGTGCTGGGGCTGGATCGATGGCATCCGCCGGGCCTACGACGATCTGTCGTTCGTGCAGCGGTTCACGCCGCGGCGGCCGCGCAGCATGTGGAGTCAGGTCAACCAGGCGCACGTCGCGCGGTTGACGACGGCGGGCCGCATGACAGAGTTCGGGCAGGCGCAGGTCGACGCCGCGAAGGCCGACGGCCGATGGGATGCCGCCTACGCGCCCATCCGTGCCGCGTCATGGGAGAGCCTCCCGGCCGACCTCCGCGCCGCGATCGAGGCCAGCCCGCGTGCCAGGAAGGCGGTCGCGGACGTCAACCGCCAGCACCTGTTCGCCCTGGGATTTCGGGTGAACGCCATGAAAACCCCGGCCGGCCGAAGCCGAAAGATCGCCGCGCTCGTCAAGGATCTCGAGACTCGTCGCGCAGAGTGAGCGCGCGTGGCGGAGGTCGGGCCGGTTGCCGGCCCCCTATCTCAGCCGGCCTGAGGTACCCTGCATGGAGGGGTTTCAGGCCTGACGGCCGCCCCGGCGCATCCGCACACTACCCTGGGCAGGCCCCGGTCGTGGGCGAAGCACGACTGGCGACACGCGACCCGGCGCGGCGTCGTATTGGACTCAGGACAACCGGGGAGAACAGAACCTACACATGAACACGTCGGTGGAAGCACCGTCCAGGGCATCGCGCCTGGGCCAATGGATCATCGGTCTCATCCTGCTCGTGGGCGGCGGCACGGCCGTCTGGTACTACGGAGTCGGGCAACCGGCTCCGAACCAGGGCGGACCGGGCCGTTTCGGCGGGATGCGCGGCAACGAGACGCCGGCGGTCCGCGTGGTCGAGGCCGAGACACGCAGCATCGCCGTTTCCCTCAGGGCACTGGGAACGGTCACCCCCATCAACACCGTCGTGGTCCGTCCGCGGCTCGACGGCGAACTGGTGCGCGTGGCCTTCTCCGAAGGCCAGCGCGTCTCGGCGGGCCAGGTGCTGGCCGAGATCGACCCGCGGCCGTACCAGGTGGCGCTCGCGCAGGCCGAGGGCCAGCGCGCCGAGAACGAAGCTCGGATCACCAACGCCCGAACAGACCTGGCGAGCTTCCAGTCGCTCTACGAGCGGCAACTCATTCCCAGGCAGCAGCTCACGGCGCAGGAATCGCTCGTCAAGCAGATCGAAGGCACGATCCAGTCCAACGACGCGCAGATCAACAACGCCAGGCTGCAGCTCTCGTACACGAAGGTCGTCGCGCCCATCTCGGGCCGCCTCGGACTCCGGCAGGTGGACGTCGGCAACCTCGTTCGCAGCGGCGATGCCAACGGCATCGTCGTGATCACGCAGATGCAGCCGACCTCGGTGCTGTTCACGGTGCCGGAGACGGAACTCCCGGCCGTGCTCGAGGCG
Source organism: Acidobacteriota bacterium (assembly GCA_020845575.1). NCBI lineage: Bacteria > Pseudomonadati > Acidobacteriota > Acidobacteriota bacterium. The sequence continues at coordinate 8,622 of JADLFL010000023.1, forward strand.
ATGCGCGGCAAGGTCGCTCCACCCGTCGAGGCCTGGGATCGCGCCGAGACGACGCGACTGGCGACTGGCACGCTGCGCACCATCGACAACCAGATCGACACGACGACGGGCACGATTCGCCTGCGCGCGCTGTTCGACAACGCCGACGAGAAGCTCTACCCGAACCAGTTCGTCAACATCAACCTGAAGCTCGCCACCGTGCGCGCCGCCACGGTCGTCCCCGCAGCGACGATCCAGCGCGCGTCCTTCGGCACGTTCGTCTACGTCATCAAGCCCGATGGCAAGGCCACGATCCGCAAGGTCACGCTCGGCACGAGCGAAGGCGAACGCGTGGCGATCACCGAAGGCGTGGAGTCGGGCGAGCAGGTGGTGCTGGAAGGCGTCGACGCGCTGCAGGAAGGGACGACGGTGGAGATCGTCGGCACGGGTCCCGCGCCGCCGCCGTCCACCGAGATCCCCGTCGCGCAGCCGCGCCGCGGCCAGGGCGGACCCGGTGGAGCCCCCGGAGCGACGTCGGGTGCCGGTGCGGGCCAGCAGGCTCCCGCACAGCCCGCCACGCCGGCCGCGGGTCAGGGATCTGGTCAGGCGCCCGCCGGTGCCGCCTCCGGCCAGCCGAAGGCAGGCCGTCCATGAACATCTCGCGCCCGTTCATCCTGCGCCCGGTCGCCACGGCGCTGTTGATGGCGGCCCTGCTGTTGTCGGGCGCGCTGGCCTACCGGCTGCTGCCGGTCTCGGCACTGCCGCAGGTCGACTACCCGACGATTCGCGTCCTCACGTTCTACCCGGGCGCGAGTCCCGACGTGATGACGAGCGCCGTGACCGCCCCGCTCGAACGGCAGTTCGGGCAGATGCCCGGTCTCGAACAGATGTCGTCGACCAGTTCCGGCGGCGCGTCGGTCATCACGCTCCGGTTCTCGCTCGACAAGGCCATCGAAGTGGCCGAGCAGGAAGTGCAGGCGGCCATCAACGCCGCCAGCAACCTCCTGCCCAACGACCTGCCGCAGCCGCCGGTCTACAACAAGGTCAATCCGGCCGACACGCCGGTGCTCACGCTCGCCATCACGTCGCCGACGATGCCGTTGCCCGACGTGTATGACCTGGTGGACACGCGCGTGGCGCAGAAGCTGTCACAGTTGCCCGGCGTCGGTCTGGTGAGCCTGGCGGGTGGTCAGCGTCCGGCCGTGCGCATCCAGGCCAACCCGCAGGCCCTCGCGGCGCACAACCTGAATCTCCAGACCCTGCGCGCGGTGATCGCGGCCGCCAACGTCAACCAGCCGAAGGGCAACTTCGACGGCCCCGAGCGGTCGTACATGCTCGACGCCAACGACCAGCTCCGCTCGGCCGATGCGTATCGCAACCTGATCGTCGCCTACAGCGGCGGCGCGCCGCTCCGGCTGTCGGACGTGGCCGAGGTGGTCGACGGCGCGGAGAACACGCGTCTCGGTGCGTGGGCCGACGACCTGCCCGCCGTGCTCGTCAACGTCCAGCGCCAGCCCGGCGCCAACGTGATCGACGTCGTCGATCGCGTCAACGCGCTGCTGCCGGCCCTCACGGCCAGCCTGCCGTCGACGCTCACCGTATCGGTCCTCAGCGATCGCACCGACACCATCCGCGCATCGGTCTCCGACGTCCAGCACGAACTGGTGTTCGCCGTCGGCCTGGTCGTGCTCGTCACGTTCGTCTTCCTGCGCAACATCCCCGCCACGATCATCCCCAGCATCGTCGTGCCGCTCTCGCTCATCGGCACGTTCGGCGTGATGTACCTCGCGGGTTTCTCGATCAACAACCTCACGCTCATGGCGCTCACGATCGCCACGGGGTTCGTGGTCGACGACGCGATCGTGATGGTGGAGAACATCGCGCGCTACCTCGAAGAGGGCGCCTCGCCGATGGAGGCCGCGCTCGAAGGCGCACGACAGATCGGCTTCACGCTGGTCTCGCTCACGGTTTCGCTCATCGCGGTGCTGATCCCGCTGCTGTTCATGGCCGACGTGGTGGGCCGGCTGTTCCGGGAGTTCGCGATCACGCTGGCGGTGTCGATCATGATTTCGCTGGTCGTCTCGCTGACGCTCACGCCGATGATGTGCGCGCGCCTGCTGAAGGCCGAGCACGCCGAGAAGCACGGCCGCCTGTACCACATCACGGGCCGCTTCTTCGACGGCATGGTGGCCTGGTACGGCCGCATGCTGACGGTGTCGCTGCGCTACCAGACGCTGACGCTCTTTGTCGCGGTGGCCACGCTCGCGCTCACCGCCTGGCTCTACGTCATCGTGCCGAAGGGCTTCTTCCCCGTGCAGGACACGGGTGCCATCCAGGTGATCACCGAAGCGCCGCAGACGGTGTCGTTCGCGGCGATGGCGGAGCGGCAGCGCGCCGCGGCCCGTGCCATGCTCGAGGAAGACGACGTCAAGGGGCTGTCGTCGTTCATCGGCGTCGATGGCTCGAACGCCACGCTCAACAGCGGACGCATGCTGGTCACGCTGACGCCGCGCGCGGAACGGTCGCGCACGGCCACCGAGATCATCGCGTCGCTGCGCGAGCGCGTCTCGCGCGTGCCTGGCATCGCGGTGTACATGCAGCCAGTGCAGGACCTCACGATCGAGGATCGCGTGAGCCGTACGCAGTTCCAGTTCACGCTGGAAGATCCCGACATGACGCGCCTCAGCGAGTGGGTCCCCAGGCTGGTGACCAGGCTCCAGGAGTCGCCGCACCTGGCCGACGTGGCCAGCGACCTCCAGGATTCGGGGTTGCAGGCGTTCCTCGACATCGACCGCGACGCCGCGAGCCGCCTCGGCATCCGCGTCTCGGCCATCGACGATGCGCTCTACGACGCGTTCGGACAGCGCCTCATCTCGACGATCTACACGCAGGCCAACCAGTACCGCGTGGTGCTGGAAGTGGCGCCGCGCTTCCAGGTGGGTCCCGAAGCGCTGGGGCAGGTATTCGTCTCCACCGCCGACGGCCGGCAGATCCCGCTCTCCAACATCGCGTCGATCGAGCACCGCAACACGGCGCTCGTGATCAACCACTCCGGCCAGTTCCCCGCCGTGACGATGTCGTTCAACCTCGCGCACGGCGCGTCGCTCGGTGATGCCGTCGAAGCAATCGAATCGGCGCAGCGCGAGATTGGCATGCCGGCGAGCATCCAGACGAAGTTCCAGGGCGCCGCGGCGGCGTTCAGGGCATCGCTCTCCAGCACGCTGCTGCTCGTGCTGGCCGCGATCGTCACGATGTACCTGGTGCTCGGCGTGCTGTACGAGAGCTACATCCACCCGATCACGATTCTCTCGACACTCCCGTCGGCGGGCGTGGGCGCACTGCTCGCGCTGCTCTTCACGGGCACCGACCTCAGCCTGATCGCCATCATCGGCATCATCCTGCTGATCGGCATCGTGAAGAAGAACGCGATCATGATGATCGACTTCGCGCTCGACGCCGAGCGCAGCGAAGGCATGAACCCGCGCGACGCCATCTACAAGGCGGCACTGCTGCGCTTCAGGCCCATCCTCATGACGACGCTTGCGGCGCTCTTCGGCGCGCTGCCGCTCATGCTCTCGACGGGTTCGGGCGCCGAGATGCGCCAACCGCTCGGTCTCGTGATGGTGGGCGGCCTGCTCGTCAGCCAGGTACTCACCCTCTTCACCACGCCGGCCATCTACCTGTTCTTCGATCGCCTGGGCCACGCCTGGCGCGGCTCGAAGGCGCCGGCGCTCACTGCGGAGGACGTGACGGCATGAACCTCTCGGCGCCGTTCATCACGCGCCCGGTCGCCACCACGCTCCTGAGCATCTCGGTGGTGCTCATGGGCGCGATCGGCTACATGCTGCTGCCGGTGTCGCCTCTGCCGCAGTTGGACTTCCCGGCGATCACCGTGGGCGCGTCGCTGCCCGGCGCGAGCCCAGAGACGATGGCCTCATCGGTGGCGACGCCGCTCGAACGCGCGCTCGGGACGATCGCGGGCGTCAACGAGATCTCGTCGCAGAGTTCGCAGGGTTCGACGCGCATCTTCATCCAGTTCGACCTCGGCAAGAACATCGACGCCGCCGCGCGCGAAGTGCAGGCCGCGATCAACGCGTCGCGCTCGCTGCTGCCCAGTGCCCTGCCGGGCATGCCGTCCTACCGCAAGATCAACCCGTCGCAGGCGCCGATCATGCTGCTGGCGCTCACGTCGGACACCGCGACGACGAGTCAGCTGTACGACCTCGCGTCGACGGTGCTCGCACAGAAGGTGGCGCAGGTCACCGGCGTCGGCGACGTGACGGTGGGCGGCGGGTCGCTGCCCGCCGTGCGCGTCGAACTCCAGCCGCGCGCGCTCACGCAGTACGGCATCTCGCTCGACGAGGTGCGACAGGCAATCAGCAACGCCAACCTCCGCCGCCCGAAGGGCATGGTCGAGGACAGCGATCGGCACTGGCAGATCCAGGCCAGCGACCAGTTGACGACGGCCGACGCGTACCAGCCGCTGGTGATCGCCTACAGGAACGACGCGCCGGTCAGGCTGTCCGATGTCGCGCGCGTGTACGACGGCGTCGAGGATCGCTACAACGCCGGCTACTTCAACGACAAGCCGGCCGTCCTGCTCGTGGTGAGCCGGCAGGCGCAGGCCAACATCATCGACACGGTCGATGGCGTGACGGCACAGCTGCCCGCGCTGCGCGCGTTCCTGCCCGCCGGCGTGTCGCTCGACATCGCGAGCGACAGGTCGCCCACCATCCGCGCCACGCTCCGCGAGGCGCAGCACACGCTGCTCATCGCGGTGGGCCTGGTCATCCTCGTCGTGTTGCTGTTTCTCGCGAAGTTCCGCGCGGCGATGATTCCCGTGATGGCCGTCCCGGTGGCCCTCATCGGCAGCTGCGCGGTCATGTACCTGTGGGGCTTCTCGCTCAACAACCTCTCTCTCATGGCGCTCATCGTCGCGACGGGACTGGTGGTGGACGACGCGATCGTCGTCCTGGAGAACATCAGCCGGCACGTCGAGGAGGGCATGTCGCCGCTCGAGGCCGCGTTCACCGGCTCGAAGGAAGTCGGCTTCACGCTCCTCTCCATGAACCTCTCGATCGTCGCGGTGTTCGTGTCGCTCCTCTTCATGGGCGGCATCGTCGAGCGGCTGTTCCGCGAGTTCTCCATCACGCTGGTCGCAGCCATCCTCATCTCGCTGGTGGTGTCGCTCACGCTCACCCCGATGCTGTGCGCGCGGTGGCTCGTGCACCAGGGCGTGGAGCGGCCCGGGCGCCTCCAGACACTGAGCGATCGCGGGTTCGGATGGCTGCGCCGCGGCTACGGCCGCACGCTGGACTGGGCGCTCGCACACTCACCCATCGTGCTGATGCTGTTCATCGGGACGGCGGCGTTCACGGTGCACCTGTACGTGAACGCGCCGAAGAGCTTCCTGCCGCAGCAGGACACGGGGCAGCTCGGCGGCTTCATCCGCGGCGACGACGGGATGTCGTTCCAGATCATGCAGCCGAAGATCGAGGCCTATCGCAAGGCGGTACTCGCCGATCCGGCGGTGGAGAGCGTGGCAGGGTTCGTCGGTGGCGGACGCGGCATCAACAACGCCCAGATGTTCGTGCGCCTCAAGCCGCTCGACGAACGGAAGGTGTCCGGTCAGGTCGTGGCCGAGCGCATCAGGCGCAACACCCCCAAGGTGCCAGGCGCGCGGCTGTGGCTGAACGTGGACCAGGACATCCGCTTCGGCGGCGGGTTCGGCGGCGGGTCGTACCAGTACATGCTGCGGTCCGACAGCGTGACCGAACTGCGCGTGTGGGCACAGCGCGTGCGCGAAGCGCTCAAGCCGCTCCCCGAGATCACGGGTATCCAGGACGAACTGGTGTCGAGCCAGCAGATCACGCTCGACGTCGATCGCGAGGCCGCGCGGCAGCTCGGCGTCGAGATGTCCACGGTGACCCAGGCGCTCAACAACGCCTTCGGACAGCGGCAGGTCTCCACCATCTACAACGCGATGAACCAGTACCGCGTGGTGATGGAAGTGGCTCCCCAGTTCGCGCAGGGACCCGAAGCGCTGGACGCGACATACGTGATCACGTCGCGGGGCGACCGCGTGCCGCTCTCGGCGTTCAGCCGCTACACGCGCACGTCGGCCAACGACCGCATCAGCCGCAGCGGCCAGTTCGCATCGGAGAGTATCTCGTTCGAGCTCTCGCCCGGCGTGAGCCTGAGCCAGGCCGAAGCGGCGATCAACCGCGCGGTGGGCGTGCTCACCCTGCCAACGTCCGTGCAGGGCACCATGCAGGGCAACGCCAGCCTCTTCACGCGCATGCAGGGCAACCAGCCCCTCGCCATCCTCGGCACGCTGCTCATCGTGTACATCGTGCTGGGCGTGCTCTACGAGAGCTACCTGCACCCGCTGACGATCCTGTCGACGCTGCCCTCGGCCGGCGCCGGGGCGTTGCTCGCCCTGCTGCTGCTCAAGACCGAATTCAGCCTCGTGGCGCTGCTCGGGTTGTTCCTGCTCATCGGCGTCGTGATGAAGAACGCGATCCTGATGATCGACGTCGCACTGCAACGCGAACGCGAACACGGCGTGTCACCGGAGGTCGCCATTCGCGAAGCGTGCCTGCTGCGCCTGCGACCCATCCTGATGACCACGATGTCCGCCCTGCTCGGCGCGCTGCCGCTCATGCTGGGGACGGGCGAAGGCGCGGAACTGCGTCAGCCGCTCGGCATCGCGATCGTCGGCGGCCTCGTGGTGAGTCAGGTGCTCACGCTCTACACCACGCCTGTCGTCTATCTGTACCTGGAGAACATCCGCGTGCGCGTCAACCGCCGCCGCGGCCACAGCGTCGCCGACGAGGTCATCCACGATCCGAGCGTGTCAGACGCGACGCACGCGTAAGGGACCGGCAACCGGCAACCGGCAAGCCGGCAAGCCGGCAACCGGGATGAACTTCTTCCAGATGGAGGCCAGGGGCTTCAGCCCCTGGCTCCGACGAACGGGCTGAAGCCCGTTCGCTCAAGCACGTAGTGTGATGGCCCTGTGTCCGGTTGCCGGTGGCCCATTGCCGGTTGCCGGACTCACCTCCCCGTCCTGTTCCAGTAGATGACCACGTTCGATGTGCGGCGGCCGGCGGCGATGATCTCCGGGCGGCCGTCGCCATCGAGGTCGGCTGTCGTCACGTCCTCGGTGGCCATGCCGCCCATGTCGATCGGCGTCCGTCGCTCGACAGCACCGTCCTTCGTGATGTCGTAGGCAACGAGGCCGGCGGCGCCATCGCGCCACCCCGCCACAAGTTCATCGTCGCCATCGACATCGAGGTCGGCCCACGCGATCGCATGACCGCCTGTCAGCGTGGCATCCGCTGTCGTCCGGGGCCACAGCGCCGATGATGCGGCGCCGCTGTCTGGCTCGCGATACACGATGACGGACGTGCCGTGCCACGGCTCGACTGTCGCGAGCATGCGTCTGCCGCCGACGCTCCCCATCTTGATCTCGCCGGGCGAACCCTCCCCCACCTTGCGCTTCTGCCACGTACCGTCGTCCGAGCGCGTCAGCAGGTGCAGACCTTCACGACTCGCGGTGAGCAGTTCGTCGCGATCCTGCCGTGTGAACCGCACCGGCAGGAAGTTGTGCAGGATGTGAAGACTGTCGTCGGCGATCTCCGACGGCCACGGCTGGCTGGCCGGCTGCGCGGGCACCGACAGCACGACGATGCGCGCGCCGGCTTCTGGCCAGTCCGGCGGGCTCGTGCCACGGCCGTGGAGCGGCGTGACGATGAGCTCGGGCCCGCCCTTCCCGTCGACGTCCGCCCACTTGATGCGGTGCAGCGTCGGCTCGTTCGTGATGTCGAACAGGGGCCACGGCGCGCCGTCGGCCGTCTGCCTCGTCCAGTGCAGCGTGCCACCGCCCGCCGTGTCGCGGGGATTCCACGTGGCGCCGATCGCCACGTCCATCCGTCCATCGCCGTCGATGTCGTGCGGCGCGAGGGTGACGTTGTCCTTCGGCGTCTTCCCGTCGAGGACGACGTGTTCCTTCCAGGTCGGATTCTCGAACCAGACGAGCTGCGTTCCGCTGATGGCGACAACGTCTGGCTTGCCGTCAGCGTTCATGTCCGCCGTCGTGACGGCGTAGCCGACGCCGAACTCGCGGCGGATCTCCTGTCGCTCGAACGTCACGCCGCTCGAGCCCGTCGCGGCCGGCTGCGAAGACGCGGCGAGATGGCCCAGGGCGGTACACACCAACGCCGCGCCAGCCAGCACGACACCGGCACGGCGCGGCAGGAAACGTTGCAGGGGGAACCGTTGCATGAGCCGCACTCTACACCGGCGCGTGCGGCGGCGCGCATCAGGCGCGACGCACGCGGCCGACGATCCAGTGGGTGGCCAGCAGGCCGACGCCGAGGAGCAGCAGGCCACCCGGTTCGGGCACCGACGCACTCTGGAACGTGACTTCGCTCAGGAACACCCACGAGTGCCCGTTCTCGTCGTCGCGGAACAGCTGCAGTTCGAGCGGCCCCGTGGCTGCGAGCTGCGAGAAGGTGAACGCGACGGGCGCTCCACCGGGGTCGTCGGTCAACGAATAGGTGGTTCCGTTGATGCGGATCGCTCTGGGTGTCGACACGCCACCTGCCCCGTTCGAGTCGTCGACGTGGATCGTCAGCGAGTCGATGGTGGTCCCGCCCGTGAAGTAGAACGTGATGGTGGGATCGATGCCGTCCCAGCCGACGTAGGGGCCATTGCCGGCAGGCGCCTCGGCGTCGAACCAGTTGGTGGTCGCAATGATTCCGTCTGTCAGGTCTCCGAGGCCGCCGGTCAGTGGCGCGCCATCTGCAGCCGTGTTTCCGGTGCCGTTGTAACTCTCGTCCCAGTAGTTGTACGACCCCGTGTGGCCGTTGAGCGTGTCGTACCAGAGGGGCAGCACCGGAGCGGCGGCGGCGATCGATCCGCTGGCGAGGACGGCCAGTACGACGAGGAATGGTGTTGTGCGACGCATGATGCCCGCCAGTGTGTCCGCAACGGATCGCGACTGCAAGCAGAGCCGTGGACTTTTCCGTAAGCTCTGCCGCACCACATCCTCACGGCACTCCCGGCGGATCGATCACCGCCTGAATCTCGGGTTCGTCGAACGAATCCGGCGTGACGAGCACGACACCCGTGTCGACGACTTCACTGACGGGCTTGCCCTGCAGGTGATCGACCATCGTCTTCACGCCGAGGTAGCCCATGTTGATGGGGTTCTGCGCGACGAAGCCGTGAATCTGTCCCGCGCGCAGCGGCTCGATGAAGCTGGCGCTGTAGTCGAAGCCAACGAAGGTCACCGAACCGGCCTTGCCGATGTCCTGGAGCGCGAGCAGCATGCCCGCGGTGGCCGATTCGTTGGACGTGAAGATGCCGTCGAGGCGATCGCCGTACTGATTGAGCAGGTTCTCCGACGCGCGCTTGGCCGTGTCGCGCGTGGCGCCCGCGTATTGATCGGAGGAGATCACCGTGACGCCAGGGAAGCTCGATCGCAGCTCGTCGAGGAATCCCTGCTCGCGCTCCTCCGTCGCCGCCGAGCCTTCCTGATAGCGCAGCAACAGCACGGTCCCCTTGCCGCCGAGCAGTTCGCCCATGCGCCGGCCGGCGAGGTGGCCGCCCCTGCCGTTGTCGGTGCTGACGTAGCTGACGGTGGGGTTCGGCTTCGTGAGCGCCGAGTCGAAGATCACCGTGGGGATCCCTGCTCGCGCGGCTTCCTCGACCGGACGACGCAACGCCGTGCTGTCGAGCGGCGCGAGCACGATGCCGGACACGCCCTGACTCGTGAACCCCTCCACGACCTGGACCTGCTGCTCCCGATCGTCTTCGCGCATGGGGCCCGTCCAGATCACCTCGACTGGCGTGCCCGCGGCCGTGTACTCGGCCGCCGCACGCTCGGCGCCAAGCTTCACGCGCTTCCAGTGCTCGTGCGTCGAGCCCTTCGGCACGAAGCCTATCGTGATGCCCGACTTCCGTCCGCCGTCGCCGCCGCACCCCATCGCGACCGCGAGCACCGCCGCCGTCACCATCCATCGCATGCGCATGTCGCGCTACATCATGTGCCATGAGCGCGTCATGCGCCTCTCCCACAGATGTAGGGGCACCCCTTGTAGGTGCCCGATCCGAACGGGCGGCCACAAGGGCCGCCCCTGCGTACCCTACTCCGATCGCAGGACCGTGGCGGGCTGGACGCGCAGGGCACGCAGCGCGGGAGCGAGCGATGCCAGCGCGCCGGTACACGCCAGCAGCGCGCAGCCGATGGCGAGCGTGCGCACGTCGTGAACCTGGAGGCCGTAGACCAGCGACTCGGCGTAGCGGCCGCTCCACCACGCCACGGCGAGGCCCACGACCAGGCCGACGACGACGAGCCGCGCCGCTTCGAAGAGCACCAGCTTCAGTACGTGGTCCGCGCCTGCGCCCAGCGCGAGCCTGACGCCGATCTCGTTGCGGCGCCGCGCGACCATGTACGACATCACGCCATACAGGCCGAGCGTCGAGAGGACGATGCCAGCACACCGAATGCGCCGGACACCGTGGCCATCAACCGCTCGCGCATGACCGTCTGCGCGATCTGGTCGTCGAACACGCGGAACTCGATCAGCAGTCCCTGCTGCATCTCGGTCATCACCTGCTTGATGCTGGCCATCGTCGCGTTCGCGAACACCTGCGAGCGCACCATGAACGTCATGTAATCGGGCGGATCCTCGTCCTGGGCCGCGGCGAAGAACGCGATCGGGCGGAAGTCCTCGCGCAGGCCGCCGTACTTGGTGTTGCGCACGAGTCCCACGACTTCGTACTCCAGGTCGGGCTTGCCCGCCACCTGTGCATGCGCGAAGGTGCGGCCGATCGGATTGTCGTCGCCGAAGACCGACTTCGCGAACTGCTCGTTGACGATGGCCACGCGCGGACTGGAAGCCGTGTCCTGCGGCGTGAACTCGCGCCCGGCCAGGAGCGGCGTCTTCAGCGCGCCGAAGTAGCCTGGGCCGACCAGCGTGAACCACGACTCCTTCTTCTCGCCGTCTGCCGCGCCCTTTGCACGCACGTCGCCGTTCCAGCTGCTGCCGCCGAACGGACTCAGCGAGACCTGCGCCAAGGCGATGACGCCCGGCTGCGCGGCGATGCGCGCCTCGATCTGGTCGAACATCAGGAGGCGCTGCTCGGGCGGCATGGCCGGCAGTCGTGCGTCGACGCTGGCGACCAGGACGTCTTCCGACACCATGCCCGACTCCGTGGTGAGCAGGTTGCGCAGCGTCTGCGCGAACAGGAGTGCGCCGCACAGCAGCACCAGTGACATCGCCACCTGCGCCACCACGAGACTCCGGCGCAGGCGATGGCGCTCGGCCGATTGCGCCGTGCCGCGCGCACCGGACATCGCCGCCGCCGGCGGTGTGCTGGTGGCCTTGATCGCCGGCGCGACACCGAACAGCAGGCATGTCAGGAGCGCGAGTCCCGTGGTGAAGAGGAACAGGTTCCAATCGAGGCCGAGCGTGAGGACGATGGGCTGATCCTGCGTCGTCAGGAACCCGATGAGCGCACGCCCGGCGACGTGAGCGATGCCGAGTCCGAGGATGGCACCAAGGCCCGCCAGCAGCAGGCTCTCCGTGCACAACTGCACGATCAGCCGCAGGCGTGACGCGCCGACGGCCTGGCGCACGACCATCTCGCGCTGGCGCGTGCTCGCACGCGCCAGCAGGAGGTTCGCGAGGTTGGCGCACGCGATGAGCAGCACGAGGCCGGCCACGGTCAGCAGGATCCACAGCGGATCCTTGTATGCCCTGTGCAACGAGGACATCCCCGCGCTCGCATCCTCGACGATGAGTGTGTTCTTCAGATACTTCTCGACGGAATCAGGACGGTAGCTGGGTGGCACCGTGTCGCCGAAGATCGCGGGCGACCCTGCAGGTACAACTCCTGGCCGAGCACGCCGGGTTCCCGCGGTACTGGCGCTGCCAGGACGCGTACGACAGGACCGCGCCGGCCTGGCTGCAATCGGCCTCGTCCTTCACGCGCACGAAGCCGCTGCCCAGTATCGGGCGCACGCCAAGGACGTCGAGGAAGTTGCTGTTCACCCACAATCCCTCGACACGGTGCGCCTCGCCGCTCGGCGAGACGTTGAAGCTCGTCGGACCGAACACGAGCATGTCGGAGAAGGCATCCTGCGCCTGACGCACGGCCTGGAACTGCGCATAGGTGAACGCCTGATGACGCGACGAGTACCAGCCGAACGTGAAGAAGTCCGTGCCGCGCGCGAGCACCGCCAGTTCCGCTGGCGCCTCCACCGCCGGCAGGCTTCGCAGGCGCAGCGCGTTGATCATCTGGAAGATCGCCGTGTTCGCGCCGATGCCGAGCGCGAGCGACAGGACCGCGACGGTCGTGAAGCCCGGATGCCCCCAGAGCTGTCGCGCACCGTACCTCACGTCGGCGACCAGCGCCTCGAGCCACGCCACGATGTTCATGTCCCGCGTCCTCTCGCGTTGCCGTGTGTATCCGCCGAAGCGGCGGAGCGCCTCGGTTGTCGCGTCGTCCGGCGTCATGCCGCCGGCCACCAGTTCGTCGATGCGCTCGGCCACATGGAACGCCAGTTCATCGTCCAGGTGGCGAAGCAGCCTGTTCCGCCTGAAGACGTTGACCGCGCGCGCGATCCAGGCCATGGCTGTCAGCTGTAGCGCAGCACTCGTCCGACGCCGCGCGTCAGGCGCGCCCAACTCTCGCGTTCGATGTCCAGCTGGGTCCGTCCGAGCCTGGTGATCCGGTAGTACTTGGCTCGCCGGCCCTTGTCGGTCACGCGCCACGTGGCCGAGATCCAGCCTTCCTGCTCCATGCGGTGCAGCGCCGGATAAAGCGAGCCCTCCTCCACGCGCAGCGCATCGGCGGACATGCGCTGGAGGTGGCCGCAGAGCGCGTAGCCGTGCAGCGGCCCCTGCCCTTCGAGGCTGCGCAGCACGAGCAGCGTGAGCGTGCCCTGGAGAATGTCGTTGCGGGTCCGTGTGGTCATGTCCAGCCGTTCATGCCCTAGCTATAGCTAGACAGGGATAATAGAGAGCCGCGCCACGCCGTCAAGCGCGAATGGCTATTCCAGTCGCATTCTGGCGAGCAGGGCGGCGAAGCGTGGATCGCCTCTGAGCGAGTCGACCATCGGATGCACCTTCAGCGTGGGCATCCAGTACGACCGTTCTTCGTACGCGCGTTCGAGCCACTCGAAGGCGCGCTCCGTATCGCCGAGATACGCGTAGATCCCGACGAACTGGAAGGGCTCGATGTATCGCGTGCGGCGGAGGGTCAGGAGCTGGTTCAGGAGCGTCAGCGCCGCGGGCCTGTCGTTCAGGAGGGCCTGGTTGCAGGCCATGACGAAGATGTCCGACTGCGCGCCGCCCGAGAGCGCCGCCGCCGCCCGCGCGGCCTCGAGCCCGTCGGCCGGATTGCCGCGCGCCGCGTACGCCGCAGCCATGTACAGGTACGCGAGATACGTCTGGGGATCCTGCGCGAGGGCCTTCCGGCTCTCCGCGATCGCCTCGTCGAAGCGATGTTCGAGGTAGTAGTGCAGCCCGCGCACGGCCACGAAATTGACGAGCGTGGGATCGAGGGCCCGCGCGCGCGCCGAGAACTCGGCGGCCTCGGCGAACCTGCCGTGACTGGCCAGGAACTCGCCCAGCGAGTGGTTGACCCGCGCGCTCGTCGGCTCCAGCACCAGCGCCCGGCGCAGGTGCGCCTCCGCGTCCGCCCAACGCCAGTTGTAGTCGCCCTCGACTTCGGCGAGCGCCACGTGCGCCGCGGCAAGGTCGGGATCGAGTTCGAGCGCGCGCCTGGCGGCGCGCTCGGCGCGCGGATACGCCTCGGTGGGCGCCAGGAACGCCATCGACGCTGCCCGCGTGAACGCCGAGGCGAGGCCCGCCTGCGCCGCGGCGAAGTCGGGATCCAGGCGGATCGCGCGCGCGAACGCGTCGCGGGCGGCAAAGATCTGCGAGACGTCGCGCCTGGTCATCGCGAGTGCGAGGTTGCCGTCGAGATAGGCCTCCTGCGCGGCCGCCGTCGTATCCGCCGCCGGACGCGCTGACGCGAACGGGAGCGACAGCGCGGTGGACACGCCGCGACTGACCTGCGTGGCGAGTGCCTGCTCGCCCATGAGGACATGTGCGAGATCGCTGACGAATGACGCCTGCCAGGCCACGTGTCCGCTGGCGACGTCCACGAGCCTGAGCGTCGTCTGCAGCCGCGTCCCGGTTCGCGCCAGCGTCCCTTCGAGCACCGTGTCGACCTCGAGCTCGCGGCCGGCGGCGACCGTGTCGACCACGCGATCGAGATACGGAAGCGTCGCGTCGACGGGACGCACCGCCAGCGACGGGATGCGCCCGAGTCGCGTGGCGATGGCGTCCGCGAGGCCGACGCGGAGCGCGCGATCGGCAGTGGACGGCGGCGCGGCACGAGTGCCGCCCTCCGGCGGTGCCACGAGGAGCGGCAGCACTGCCATCGTGCGCTCGTCGCCCGGTGCAACGGCATCGCCGACCGACGCGGACGAGACCGGCACGCGGCCAAGGGAATACGTCGCGACGAATGCGCCGATGAGCAGCGCCGCAATGGCAAGTGCCGCCACGGCGATGGGCACCTTGCGCTGACGGACGAACGTCGCGATCCGATACCCGAGGCCGTCGGGCCGCGCAAGCACCGGCCGGCCGTCGAGGTACCGCGTGATGTCGTCGGCCAGCGCCGCGGCCGACTCGTACCGGCGGCTCGCGTCGATGTGCGTGGCCCTCGCCACCACGCAACGGAGCTCGCGCGGCAGTGACGACGATCGGCGGGTCGGCCGGGCTCGGAGAGCCGGCCCTGTCGGCCCTGGAGTCGGCTCTGTCTTCCCTGTCGTCTCCGTTTCGTCGAGCAGGTGCGCGAGCAGGACGCCAAGGCTGAACACGTCGGTGGCCGGCGTGAGCACCGGCGCGCCGCTGGCCTGTTCCGGCGACGCGTATTCAGGCGTGAACGCCTGATATTCGGTGAGCGTGAGCTCCCCTCCTTCCGGCGACTCGGTCACGCGCGCGATCCCGAAATCCAGCAGCTTGGGCACGCCCGCCGCCGTGACGAGGATGTTCGACGGCTTGAGATCGCGATGGATGATCTGCTGCGCGTGCGCATGCGCCACCGCACGGCAGACGTCGGCCATGAGGGCGAGCCGCTCGCGCTGCGTACGGGCGTGCCGAGTGCAGTACTCGTCGATGCGCACACCATCGACGTACTCCATCACGAAGAACGGTTCGCCCTCGGCGCTCACGCCGCCATCGAGGAGATGCGCGATGTGCGGATGGTTCAGCGTGGCAAGGATCTGGCGCTCGCGGCGGAAGCGGCGCAGCATGTCGTCGCCCGAGAACGTGCGGCCGACGATCTTCAAGGCCACCTGGCGATGGAACGCACCATCGGCACGTTCGGCGA
This sequence comes from Acidobacteriota bacterium, assembly GCA_020845575.1. NCBI lineage: Bacteria > Pseudomonadati > Acidobacteriota > Acidobacteriota bacterium. The sequence continues at coordinate 24,012 of JADLFL010000023.1, forward strand.
GGAACACGGCGCCCATGCCGCCACGGCCGATCTCGCGAAGGATGCGATACGCGCCGAATCGACGGCCGGCGTATGCATCGGCGGCGGTGGTGCCGGACGTGGGCCTGTCGTCAGGCAGTTCGGGTCCGAGCGGCGCGCTCGTCGCGCCGTGCGCGGCAAGCAGCGAGAGGACTTCGTCGCGCAGCGCCTCGTCGTTGCCGCAGTGGTGCGCCACCAGATCGGCGTGACGCTCCGGCGGCTCGTCGACCACCTCGGCGAAGATCGCCTTGACGCGCTGCCATCTCGTGGGGTCCATGCCCTCCGTCACGCGCACGCCCATCAGGCCGGCTCGCCGTACGAGAGCTCACGCGTGAGCCAGGCCCTGGCGATCTGCCAGTCGCGCTTCACCGTGCGCTCCGACGCACCGATGAGGGCCGCCGTCTCCGGCACGGACAATCCGGCGAAGAAACGCAGTTCGACGATGCGGGCCTGACGTGGGTCGAAGGTGGCCAGCTTCACGATCGCCGCGTCGAGCGCCACCAGGTCGACATCCACCGTCGCGGCCGGCACGTCCACATCGTCGAGAGGCACGCGAACGGCTCCCGTGCTGCGCTTGGCCGCGTGCTTGCGTCGCGCGTGGTCGACCAGGACCTGGCGCATCACGCGCCCGGCGATTGCCACGAAGTGGTCACGGCTATCCCACGGCACATCGGCGCTGTTGGCCAGCCGCAGGAACGCCTCGTGGACCAGGGCGGTCGGCTGGAGAGTGTGCCCGGCACGCTCGCGGCGGAGGGCTGACGCGGCGAGGCGTCGCAGTTCCTCGTAGAGGCGGGGGAAGACGACGTCAGCCGCCTCGTCCCCGATCGACGTGCCATCGAGGGTGGGGCGCTGCGCCTGCGCTTGGTCGTTCACGCGAGAACAAGAATACCGAAACGGCTGAGGCGGGTCGAATGAGTTGCCACGTTGCATCGCGTGCGGCTATGGTGGCGGCGTCCCAGCCAGTGAGATTGCCCTCATGAGGTCGAAGTCCATGTCGTCCAGCGCTCCACCGCATATCCTCCCGGTGCTGCCCTCGCCAGGTGCGACGGCCGGCACCAGCGCCACTCCCGGCATCTCGCGACGGTCTGCGCTCCAGGGACTCGTCGCGGGCCTCGGTCTGACCGCCGGCTCGACGACAGCTGACGCGGACGTGCATGACCACCCGCTCGCCGCGCACATCGTGCAGCGGCGCGCGACGCCACCGGCCACGACTCCCGCGACGCCGAAGTTCTTCGACGCACACCAGTTCGCCACGCTGGGTGTCGTGTCCGAACTCATCGTGCCGGGCTCGGTCGCCAGCGGCAGCCCGGCATACATCGACAGCGTGCTTGCCGTGGAACATGACGATGTCCGCATCGCCGTGGTGAGCGCCCTGTCGGCCCTCGACGCGGCGGCGCGCGACGCGCACCGCGCCACGTTCCGCACGCTGAAGGCACCGCAGCAGATCGCGATTCTCGAAAGCCTCACCCGACCGCTCGTGACGCTGAAGACGTGGGTCGCCGGCGCGCACTACTCGTCCGAGGCCGGGCTGAAGTCGCTCGGCTTCGACGGCATGGTCTTCTTCCAGGAGTTCCCGGCGTGCCAGCACGGCGAGGGACACGCGTAGGTTCCCATGCAGACCACACAGCGCGATCCCGCGGGACAGCACTTCGACGTCGTCATCATCGGGTCTGGCGCGTCGGGCGGCTGGGCGGCCAAGCGACTCACCGAGGCAGGCCTTCGCGTCGTGGTGCTCGAAGCCGGCCGTGCCTTGACCGATGCCGACTACAAGGAACACGTGCACGCGTACCAGTTGCCGTATCGCGCCCGGACGAAAGCGCCGCTGGAGCAGCGGCGGCCGAAGCAGTCGCAGTCGTACGCCGTGCGCGAGTGGAACGCCGACTGGTACGTCGACGACATCCAGGAGCCCTATCACGACGAGTCGACGCCGCCATTCCTCTGGGTGCGGACGCGCGTCGTGGGTGGACGCACGAACATCTGGGGTCGCGCCTGCCTGCGCCTGAGCGACGTGGACTTCAAGGCCGCCTCGCGCGACGGCAGGGGCGTGGACTGGCCGATCTCGTACGCCGACATCGCACCGTACTACGACCTCGTCGAGGACTACGTCGGCGTATCGGGCGTGAAGGAAGGACTCGAACAGTATCCCGACGGGCGGTTCCAGCCCCCGATGGGATTCACGTGCGAAGAGGTGGCGCTCCGCACGCGCGTGAAGAACGCCTTCGGCTACACCATCACGCAGGGCCGCACGGCCAACCTCCCGCGCCCGCTCAACGGCCGCCAGGCCTGCCACTACTGCGGACCGTGCGAGCACGGGTGCGTGACGCACTCGTACTTCAACGCCGCGTTCACGACGATGCGCGACGCCATGGCGACAGGCCGCTGCACGCTGGTGACAGGAGCGATGGCGTACAAGGTCCTCATGGATCCGGAGACGCACAAGGCGCGCGGCGTCCTGTACGTGGACAGAGACACGCGCCAGCCGAAGGAGATCTTCGGCAACGTCGTCGCGTTGTGCGCGCAGACGCTCGAGTCCGTGCGAATGCTGCTGAATTCGTCATCCCCGCAGGATCCGAACGGCCTCTCCAACTCCAGCGGCCTCGTCGGTAAGTATCTGATGACACATTTCTCGGGCGGCGGCGCGTCTGGCCGCCTGCCTGAGGTCGAGGCCACGCCGTCGATGAACGGTCCGAACCGGCCCTGCCAGCTCCTCACGGCACGCTTCCGCAACCTGCCGGGAGGGCCGCAGTCGGCGGACTTCGTGCGCGGCTATGCGTGGAGCACGAGCGTCGGCACGGGCTTCGACTTCTCCGCGCCAGGCATCGGCGATGCGTACACGCGCGCGATCGCGCGCAGGCGTCCCGTATCTGTCACGTTCTCCGGCTTCGGCGAGTGCCTGCCGTATGCCGACAACACGTGCACGATCGATCCCGACACGCGCGATGCGTTCGGCATCCCCGTGGTACGCCTGCACCTGACGCCGCGCGAGAACGAGCAGGCGATGCACCGCGACATGGCGACGCACGCGGCGGAGGTCCTCGAGCGCATCGGTGCCACCAACATCAGGCAGACGCACCAGGTGCGCGGCCAGGCGCATGAGGTGGGTGCGGCGCGCATGGGTACGGATCCGAAGGCATCGGTCCTCAATCCGTTCCTGCAATCGCACGACGTGCGCAACCTGTTCGTGATGGACGGCTCCAGCTTCCCGTCGAGCGCGTGGCAGAACCCCACGCTCACGATCATGGCGCTGGCCGTCCGCTCGACTGACTATCTGCTGGAGCAACTGCGAGCGGGGAACCTGTAAGCAGTCGGCAACCGGCAACGGGCAACCGGCAACCGGTTGGGCGTCAGGTCGGTCACACTTTTTTCAGCCGCTCGGCGCGATAGCCGCCGCGCCGCTTGTCGTTGACGTACATCGTGCCGAACACGGCGATGAGCACGAGAGCCGCCGGGGCGACGTAGCGGAAGGATTCCTGTCCGCCGCGCGCTTCGGCCGGCTGAAGAAGCGCGCCGGCTTCGGCCACGACGGGATCGTTCAGGCGGGTCGCGACGACCGCGCGCAGGGCCGTCGCCGTGGCATCACCGTGTACCTGGCCGGCCTGACGCAGGGTCGTCAACGCCGTGCGGGTCGCGGTGAGGGCATCGCTGATGTCACCGGCGTCCACGGAGGCCGCGCCGCGGGTGGCGGAGGCCAGGTGCTCCGGGAAGCGCTGCGCGACGCGCTCGAGGACGGCTGTCGCCTGCGCGGGGTCGAGCGCCTCGGCCAGGAAGCGATCCGCGAGACTCCCCATGAGCGGCACGCCCACGGCACCCGCCATGCCGAGGCCGATCCCGGCGGTCAGCACGATCCCCAGCGACCCCGTTCGTGGCAGTCGCTCGCTCACCAGCCCCACCATCGTCGGGAAGAAGAACGCGATGCCCCAGGCAAAGACGGTGGCCACCGCGAGCGCCGACCACAGGCCCTGCACGAAGCTGAGGAGGAACAAGCCCGTGCCCGTGAGGATGGCGGCGACCAGCAGCATGCCCGTCGGCGCCAGGCGCTCGACGAAGTGCGTCGCAAGCAGGCGCAGGACGACCATCCATCCGCTGATCCAGACCAGCACGAGGATGCCGTGGATGCCGACCGCTTCGAGCACCGCCGGCACCCATCGCATCGGGCCGAGCTCGATCGACGTCGTGATGGCCATCATCGCGAGCAGCAGGAGGAACAGCGGACTCGTCAGCGTGTAGCGGAACATCTCGCCGACGGGAATGCCCGCCTCGGCGTTCTCCGTCCGCGGAAACCGCTGCGGCAGCACCAGGACGCCGTAGACGAGAATCGGGAGGTAGATCACCGCGAGCTGATACGGCCAGTAGCCGAAGCGACCGCCGTAAGAGGCCAGGAGGAAGCCCACGATCCCGCCGGCGACGATGCCGATCGGAAAGAAGGCGTGGAACCAGTTCAGGTGCGTGGTCTTCGCGTCCGGGAACAACGCCGCGACAAGCGGGTTGCCGGTGACTTCGATCATCCCGTTGCCCACGGCCAGCGTGGCCGCGCCCAGCATCAGCATCCAGAATCCCGACGGCGAACCGACCTGCATGACGGCGGCAATCATCAGCGTGATGCCCGCCAGGTGCATCGCGAAGCCGAATCGCACGCCCTTCTCGAGTCCGTACGCTTCGAGCAGCGGCCCGAGCACGAGCAGCGAGATCGCCATCCCCCACAGCGCCGCGCCGCCAATCAGGCCGACCTGGTAGTTGGTCAGGATGAAGTCATGCTTGAGCGCGACAAGGATGTTGCTGACCAGCGCAAACGACGCCCCAGTCGGAATCAGCGCCAGACAGATTCCCGAGAACAGCCGATTGCGATTGACTCCGTGCGCCATGACCTCGGACATACCTGTACGCCCCTCCAACGTTCGCGACGCCCCCATGCCTCTTCGCGTCTCGCCCCCGGTGCCCGATGCCCGGTGCCCGGTGCCCGGTGCCCGGATTCTGTTATGTGCCGCGCAGTATATGCGCACTCCGATGCGGCTGTGATACACCTGTCGCCTCATTCCGGAGGGCGTGGACAGGTGGCTGAGGGAACGATGGGCGCGGGCGCGCGGCGCTTCGTGACGGCGGCTGACGTCGAGGTGGAGGAACTGCCATGGGGACCGCACGAATGGTTGTGCAGGCCCGGGCTCACCGACGCGCGTGACCTGCTCCTCGTTCGCGTGCGCATGCCGCCAGGAACGGGACACGCGTTCCACAGGCATCCGGAGATGGAAGAGATCATCTACGTGGTCTCCGGCGAGGCCGAACAATGGGTGGACCGGACCTGCCGTCGCCTCGTTGCGGGCGAGATCGCACATATCCCGAAGGACCTCGTCCACGCCACCTACAACGCGGGCGATGAGACGCTGGTGTTCCTCGCCATCCTGTCGCCGGCGATCTTCGACGGTCCCGCACTGGTGGACGTGTCCACCGAAGCGCCCTGGAGCACACTTCGCCCGTGACTCCGCGCACCATCCTGCTCGTCGGCACGCTCGACACGAAGGGGCCCGAATACGCCTTCGTGCGCGACGCCGTGCGCGCGCGTGGTCACCGCACGATGCTCGTGGACATCGGCGTGCTCGGCGATCCGTTCGTGATGCCTGACGTATCGGCAGACGATGTGGCGCGCGCCGCGGGGACGGACCTTGCATCGCTGCGGACGCGCGCCGACCGCGGCCACGCCGTCGACGCCATGCAGCGTGGTGCGGCGGCGCTGCTCCCGGCCTGGTACGCAGCCGGACGCTTCGACGGCGCGATCGGACTCGGCGGAGGCGGCGGTACGACGATGATCGCCACCGCCATGCGGACGCTGCCCGTCGGCGTCCCGAAGGTGATCGTCTCGACGATGGGAGCAGGAGACACATCGCCGTACGTCGGGGTGAAGGACCTGACGCTGATGTACTCGGTTGTCGACATCGCGGGACTGAACCCGCTGTCGCGCCGCATTCTCGGCAACGCGGCCGGTGCGATCTGCGGGATGGTCGAAGCGCTCGACGCCGACGATGGCGACCCTGGCGCCCATGACGCGCGCCCACTCGTGGCGGCGACGATGTTCGGCGTCACTACGCCCTGCGTCACGGCCGTCCGCGCCGCCATGGATGACGCGGGCGTCGACACCATCGTCTTCCACGCCACGGGTTCCGGCGGACGCGCGATGGAAGGCCTGATCGACGATGGGTTCTTCGCCGGCGTGATCGACGTGACGACAACCGAGTGGTGCGACGAGGTCGTCGGCGGCGTGTTGACCGCCGGGCCAACGCGCCTGTCCGCGGCGGGCCGACGCGGCATCCCGCAAGTGGTCTCGGTCGGCGCGCTCGACATGGTCAACTTCGGCGGCATCGATGCGGTGCCGGAACGGTTTCGTTCTCGTACGCTCTACAGGCACAACGACACCGTGACGCTGATGCGGACCACAGCTGACGAGTGCGTGGCGATCGCGCACCGCATCGCCGCGCAACTGAACGCCGCCACGGGCCCCACGGCCGTCGTGCTGCCGTTGCGCGGCGTGAGCGCCATCGACGCGCCCGGCCAGCCGTTCCACGACCCCGCTGCCGACGCCGCGCTGTTCGACACGCTGCGCACATCGCTCGATCCGCGCATCACGCTCGTCGACGTCGACGCGCACATCAACGACGCGGCGTTCGCCAACGCCCTCGTCGACACATACCGCTCACTCGCACGGCACATGCCGTAGGAGACGATACAGATGCCGTTCATCTCACGCAGGACGATGCTCGCGCGACTGCGCAGGCGTGTGGCGGCCGGCCAGCCCATCATCGGAGCTGGCGCCGGCACCGGCATCTCCGCGAAGTTCGCCGAACGCGGCGGCGTGGATCTGATCATCATCTACAACTCGGGTCGCTTCCGCATGGCCGGCCGCGGCAGCCTCGCGGGGCTCCTCCCCTACGGCGACGCCAACGCCATCGTCGTGGAGATGGCCCGGGAAGTGCTGCCCGTCGTGAAGGATGTCGCCGTGCTGGCTGGCGTGTGCGGCACCGATCCGTTCCGCATCATGCCGGTGTTCCTCAAGGAGCTGAAGGCGATGGGCTTCGACGGCGTGCAGAACTTCCCCACCGTCGGCCTCATCGACGGCGTGCTGCGCCAGAACCTCGAAGAGACGGGCATGAGCTACGACCTCGAGGTGGAGATGGTCCGTGAGGCGCGCGCGCTCGACATGCTGACCTGCCCGTACGTGTTCGACGAGTACAGCGCGAAGGCGATGGCCAGGGCCGGCGCCGACGTGCTCGTGGCGCACCTCGCACTCACGACGAAGGGATCGATCGGCGCGAAGACGGCGCTCACGCTCGACGAGTCTGCCGCGCGCGTGCAGGCGATGCACGACGCCGCGCGATCGGTGCGCAAGGACGTCTTCGTCATCTGCCACGGCGGTCCGATCGCCGAGCCGGATGATGTCGCGTACGTGCTCGCGCACACGACAGGCATCGACGGATTCTTCGGTGCGTCGAGCATCGAACGCTTCGCGACGGAAGTCGGGATCGAGGAGCAGGCCCGACGCTTCCGCCAACTCACATTGCGCAGGCGCGCGACGCGAAAGGACTCTGTGACGCGTCGCTGACGCCCGTGTGAGGAGAATGCGCATGGGATTCCGACGCACTCACGCCGCCGTACTCCTGGCCCTCGCCATCGCCCTGGCGAGCGTCATGACGCTCCGCGCACGCCAGCTCGCGCCGCAGGCACCGCCCGACGCCGGACGGCCCCTGCGCGTGCTGTTCCTCGGCCACACGAGCACGCACCATCCGTCGATGACGCTGATGCCGATCCTCGCGGCCCCACTGGCGCGCAGGGGCATCCAGCTCACGCACGTCAGCACACCAGACGAGGCGCTGCGCCCGGAGGTGCTCGCGCACTACGACGCGCTGATGATCTACGCCAACCACAAGACGCTCACCGCGGCGCAGGAACAGGCGCTCGTGGACTTCGTCGAGGGCGGCAAGGGCCTCGTGGCGCTGCACTGCGCGTCGGCGATGTTCACCGAGGCGCCGCGCTACATCCCGCTCGTGGGCGGTGAATTCCATACGCACGGCACGGGCGAGTTCGCCGCGACGATCGTGGCACCCGATCATCCCGTGATGCGCGGCCTGACGCCGTTCACGACGTGGGACGAGACGTACGTCCATACACGACACAACACCGTCGATCGCACCGTATTGATGGAACGCGTCGACGAACGCGGGCGCGAGCCGTACACGTGGGTGCGCACGCAGGGCAAGGGGCGCGTGTTCTACACGGCGTACGGCCACGACGAGCGGACGTGGCGCCATCCGGCGTTCCAGCAACTCGTCGAACAGGGCACGGTGTGGGCCGTGTCCGACGAGGCACGCGGCGCGTGGTCGCGCCTCGTCATGCCGGAGGTGGTGTACGTCGACGGCTTCAACGTGCCGAACTACGAGAAGCGCGATCCGGCACCGAAGTACCAGATGCCGTTCACGCCCGCCGACTCGATGAAGTTCATCACGCTGCCGGGGGAGTTCGACCTGCAACTCTTCGCGCAGGAACCCGACGTGATCAAGCCGATCGCGTTCTCGTTCGACGCGCGCGGGCGGCTGTGGGTGATCGAGGTCAGCGACTACCCGAACCGCGTGCTCCACGGCCAGCCCGGCGGGGATCGCATCACGATCCTCGAAGACAGGGATGGCGACGGGAAAGCCGACAAGCGGACGATCTTCGCCGACCACCTCAATCTCCCGTCGAGCCTCGTCTTCACGGGCAACGGCGTCATCGTGGCGGCGGCGCCGTACATGCTGCTGCTCGAGGACACGAACGGCGACGACAAGGCCGACAGGCGTACGGTGCTCAGCACGGGCTGGAGCGTCAGCGACAGCCACGCCGGACCGTCGAACCTGATGTACGGCCATGACAACTACATCTGGGGCACCGTCGGCTACGCGGGTTTCGATGGCGTGATGAACGGCACGCCGATGCGGTTCTCGCAGGGCGTGTTCCGCTTCAGGCCCGATGGGTCAGGCTTCGAGTTCGTCACGGGGTCGACCAACAACACGTGGGGCCTCGGCTTCTCGGAAACGTTCGACGTGCTCGGGTCCACGGCCAACAACGACCCGAGCTTCCACGTCGCGATCCCGAACCGCTACTTCGAGGGCGTCGAGGGACTGCGTACCGGCAGCCGGCTCGCGAGCGGCCTCGGGTACCACAGCATCGCGCAGTTCTATCACGCGCACTTCATCACGCCGTACATCCGTCAGGTGGACGTGCACGGCGGCTACACCGCCGCGGCAGGACATCAGCTCTACACGGCGCGCGCGTTTCCGCAGGCGTACTGGAACCGCATCGCATTCATCAGCGAGCCCACGGCGCACCTCGTAGGGCAGGCCATCGTCGAGCGCAATGGATCGGGCTTCGTCACGCGTGATGGCTACAACCTGCTCGCGGGGGCCGAGGAATGGGTGGCGCCAGTCCAGGCGCAGGTGGGCCCCGACGGCGCGGTGTGGGTGGCCGACTGGTACAACTTCATCGCGCAGCACAACCCGACGCCGCCCGGGTACAGCAACGGCCCCGGCAACGCGTACGAGACATCGATGCGCGACAGACATCGCGGCCGCATCTATCGCGTGGTGCCGAAGCAGGCCGCGCCATCGGACGCGCCGCAGTTGTCGAAGACGGATCCGGCCGGCCTCGTCGCGGCGCTCGCGTCGGACAACATGCTGTGGCGCCTGCACGCGCAGCGCCTGCTCGTCGAGCGCGCGCAGCTCGACGTGGTGCCCGCGCTCGTCGCCCACACACGGAACACGCGTCTCGACGCCATCGGCCTCAACGGTGCCGCGCCGCACGCGGTGTGGACGCTCGACGGCATCGGGGCCGTGCCCGATCTCGCGAGCGAGGGTGGACGTGCCGTCGTGGCGGCGCTCAGGCATCCGGCGGCGGGCGTCCGCAAGGCGGCCGCGACAGTCGTCGCCACGCGTCCCGGCGGCGGTCAGGCGATTCTCGACGCGGGTCTGCTCCGCGATCCCGATCTCCAGACGCGTCTTGCCGCCGTGCTCGCGATCGCCGACGCCACGCCATCGCCCGCGATCGCGGCAGCGTTGTACGCGGCGGGCAAGAGTCAGGAGAACATCGGCGACCGCTGGCTGAGTCGTGCGTTGTACGTGGCGTCGTACAGGCATCGCGAGGGCGTGCTCACGGCGTACCGCGCGGATCGCGCGGCGGTGCCCGTGACCGCGCTGCCACTCGCGCTGCGCCTCGGAGACACGCGGCCAGACTGGACCACGCCCGAACCCGCCACGGTTGCCGGCGCCTGGAAGCCGATGGAGGTCCCCGGCAACTGGGAAAGCAAGGGGTTACCTGATTTCGACGGCGTCGTGTGGTTCACGCGCACGCTCGATCTGCCGGCACCCGGTCCGACGACGCTGGGATTCGGCCGCATCAGCCAGGCCGCCGAGATCTGGGTGAACGGTCACACGGTGCCCGCGCCGCCGCGCAGCGCCACGCCGCCGCCGACGCCCATCTTCACGGTGCCTGACGGCGCGCTGCGCGCGGGTGTCAACACGATCACGCTGCGCATCCAGAACTCGCGCGGCGACGGCGGGTTCCTGAGCACGCCTGATCTGCTGGTGGCAGAGACGAACGGCACCACGCGTTCTCTCGCAGGCACGTGGCAGTACCGCGTGGAGCGGCAGACCAACGCCGTCACGCCGTACAGCCGGCCCGGCGAGATCGCCGCGCACCTGGCGTACGCCACGAGCGACGCCGCGCGCGCCAGCGCCACGACCACGATGCCCGCCCCACTCCCGACGCCGGACGTCATCGTCCAGCTCTCGGTCGTCCCGGGCGAGATGAAGTTCGACAAGACGGCCTTCACCGTCGCGCCCGGCCAGTTGGTGCAGCTGGTCTACTCGAACCCCGACCCGATGCAGCACAACTTCATCCTCGGTGCGTCGGGATCGCTCGAGCGCATCGGCGCCGCCGCCGACGCGATGCTCACCGCCGGCGACGCGCTGGCGAACCAGTACGTCCCGCAGATCGCCGACGTCCTCTTCTCGACGAAGGTCCTCGATCCCGGGCAGACCCTGACGGTGCAATTCCGCGCCCCGCAGGAGCCCGGCGAGTACCCCTACGTCTGCACCTTCCCCGGCCACTGGCGCCTGATGAACGGCGTCATGACGGTGCGCAACTGACCGGCAACCGGCAATCGGCAACGGGTCACCGGTTGTCGCCGACGGGCCGGGCAACCCGTCCACCGTAGCCAGGAGCGCGAAGGTGGAAGTCCGGCCCGCGTCGCCGTTACACCGACCTGTCTTCGCGTCTGACGAGCTTCACGGCCATGGTGTCTGCGGCGAGGCGACGGCGGGAGGGGTCGATCGGGTGGTGGAGGTTCCACCATTCACGCGCGCGGGTGCGGTCCCATGACGCGGGGACGATGATGGACTCGAGGCGATGCGCGAGCAGTTCGGCCGTCGGAGGCCGATCGGCAGGCGACTTGGCCAGGCATTCCAGGATGACCGTGTCGAACGCCTCGGGAATCGGCAACTCCGTACGCTGCGACGGTCGCTCGGGCACGGCCTGCGAGTGCGCCACCGCCATCGCCATCGCGGAATTGCGCGGAAACACGAGCGAGCCCGTCGTCAGCCAGTAGCCGAGACAGCCGATCGCGTAGATGTCCGCGCGTCCGTCGAGCTGCGACTGCCCGAGCGCCTGTTCGGGCGACATGAACGCCGGCGTGCCGCCGATACGATCGTGATGCGTGGGTCCCGGGTCGCGACCGTGGACCGCCGCCTCCGGTTTCACGAGACCGAAGTCGAGCACCTTGATGAAGTCGACGTCACGGCCGTATCGACAGACAAAGACGTTGGCCGGCGTGACGTCGCGATGGACGAGTCCCGATGCGTGGGCCTCGGCGAGCGAGTGACACACCTGCGAGAGCAGGACGATCGCACGCTCGACGGGCAGCGGACCGAAGCGCTCGACGAGGGTCTTCAAATCGAACCCGTCGAGCAGTTCCATCGCGTAGTAGAACGCCCCATCGTCGGTGACGCCGTAGTCGAAGAGATCGATGGTGTGCGGCGACGACAGCAGCGACGTGGTCTGCGCTTCGCGCTCGAAACGTCGACGCAGCGCCGACTGCCTGGCTTCGCCCGCCGCCTCGAAGACCTCGGGGCGAATGAGCTTCACCGCGGCCGGCCGCGCGAGCAGGCGATGGCGCGCGCGCCACACCTCGCCCATGCCGCCCGCGCCGAGCCGCTCCTCCAACTGGTAGCTGCCGAGGTCGAGCGCGCGCTTCAGATCCACACCGAGCGTGTACACGAGCCGCACGCCGACGCTCGCGATGAGCACCACGAGCAGGTAGGGCAGTACGACGCGCAGGAAGAACTCGAGCGGCCCGACGGCAGGCAGGAAGCCGCGCGCCATCGCCAGCGACGCGATGATGGGCACGGTACTGGCCGAGAGCAACGACGCGACGAGTGCGGCCGAGGGACGCGTGGGCACGATGATGGCGAACACCAGCATCCAGATCGCCACCCAGGACAGCCCCGTCAGCGGAGACTGCACGGCGAGCCCGCCGATCGGCTGCAGGTACTCGAACAACGCGATGCCCAGGCTGCCGATGACCTGGAACGCCAGTCCTACGCGACCGATGGCCTCGTTCGACAGGGTCCGCCGGCTCGCCAGCGCAGCCACGATCAACGCCACGACAACTGAGGCGACGGGCGGCAGCCACGCCGACACGTGCGCGAAGAACGCCGCACGTCCCTCTGGCAGCATCAGCGCAGGCACGATGCCGGCGCTCGTGTACACGACGGCGTAGAGCAGCGCCGAGACGCACAGTCGCCGTGCGGCCTGTTCCATCAACCCGGCAGGCAGCGCGCCACCCGACGCTGTCGCCGCCGAGTCCACCACGCCATCGGTCGCCACGCGCATCGACACAGTATGCAGCCGGCTTGCGGCTCACGGCTGGTGGCCTGTGGGCGCACAGGGCGCAGCGCACAGGACGGGTCGGGCGCGGAGGGCCGACCCGCCTTACCGTCCCAATGGCTAGCGCCAACATCGCAGTGGGCAGGGCCGGCTCTCCGAGCCCGGCCGAGATGGACTCGGTCCGTTCCGCTGCCCGGTGCCCCCTGCCCGGTGCCCGGTTACCATGCAGAGGCCGATGCGACAGAGATCGACGATCGTTCTGGGCGGTGCGCTGCTGGCGGCTGCCCTCGTGACACACGCGGGCGTGCGTGGACAAGGCGGGCCCGGCGCTCCTCCGTACGCGCCCGAGCAGTCCATGACGATGCTGCGCGTGGAGCCGGGGTTCCGCATCGAGCTCGTCGCAAGCGAACCCGACGTGCAGAGTCCCGTGGCCATGGACGTGGACGAGGACGGCCGCATCTGGGTCGTGGAGATGCCGGGCTATCCGCTGGACGTCAGCCCGAGCGGCCGCGTGAAGCTCCTCGAAGACACCGACGGCGACGGGCGTGTCGACAAGAGCACGCTCTTTGCCGACAACCTCGTGCTGCCGAGCGGCGTGATGCGCTACAAGCGCGGCATCCTCGTCACGAGTCCGCCGGATCTGATCTATCTCGAGGACGTCGACGGCGACGGCAAGGCCGACACGCGTGAGGTGATCCTGACCGGTTTCGCGCGCACCAACCCGCAGCACGCGGTGAACCATCCGGTGTTCGGCCTCGACAACTGGATCTACCTCGCACACTCGGGCGGATCGGAACCCGTCATCTACAGGGACCTGTTCGGAGACAAGGGCACGGACCTGCGGTTCGCGGCGATGCCCGCAGGCAAGGCACTCGACGCGAAGGGACGCGGCGTGCGGCTCAAGCCGGACTCGCACCTGATGGAAGGCCTGTCGAGCCGCACGCAGTACGGCAACGCGTTCGACGCGTACGGCCACTACTTCGCGCACAACAACTCGATTCACCAGCGGCACGAGACGATCGCCGCGCGCTATCTCGAACGCAACCCGCACCTGCTGCTGCCGAGCGCGATGGCCGACATCTCGGACCACGGCAACAACAACATCATGCCCATCACGCACGGCGCGCGCTTCGACCTGCTCACCGAGGCCGGCCAGTTCACGTCGGCGTGCGCGCTCACCGTGTACGGCGGTGGGGCGTTCCCCGAGGGCTACGAGGGCACTACGTTCATCGCCGAACCGGTCCACAACCTCGTTCATCGCGACGTGCTCACGCCGACGGGCTCGACGTTCGTTGCAAGCCGCGCACGGACGGACATGGAGTTCCTCGCGTCGCAGGACGCGTGGTTCCGGCCCGTCAACCTGTATGTCGGTCCCGACGCGGGGCTGTATGTGGTCGACTACTACAGACCCTACATCGAACATCCGGAGTGGGCGTCGAGCGACCTGCAGCGCAACCCCGGCGTCCTCTCCACCGGCAAGGATCGCGGACGCATCTACCGCATCGTCTCGGCTGACGCACCGGCAGACAGGCGCGCGCAGTTGAAGCCCACGCTCGGATCCGCCACCGATGCGCAGCTCGTCGCCACGCTCGCACACCCCAACCAGTGGCAGCGACGCACGGCGCAGCGACTCCTCGTTCACGGACGCAAGCGGGGCGCGGTGCCCGCGCTCAACGCGATGGCCGCGAACCGGCCGTCCCCGGTCGCGCGCCTGCACGCACTCTGGACGCTCGAAGGCCTCGACAGGCTGGAGGCCGCCCCCGTCCTCGCGGCGCTCGCCGACGCCGATCCCGGCATTCGCGAGAACGCCATCGTGCTCGCCGAACGCTGGCTTTCGAAGCCCGACGTCGCGCAGGCCCTGCTCGCCCACGTCGACGATCCGAACCCGCGCGTCAGGTTCCAGTTGCTGGCCACGCTCGGATCGCTCTCGACGCCGGCGTCGCTGGCCGCGCAGGAGCAGCTCCTGCTCCGTGACATCGAGGACGAATGGGTGCAGGTAGCCGCGCTCAGCGCCTCGTCGGATCGCGCCGCGGCGTACTTCGCACGAGCCGTTGCGCCGGGATCGCCGTTCACGGCGGCGGAGTCGCCGGGACGCGCACGCTTCTTCGACAGGCTCGGCGGCGTCCTCGCCGCGCGACAGCGGGCCGACGAGCTCACGACGGCCATCGCCGCGGTGAACGATGCGGCGGCCACCGGCGAGTGGTGGCGCGCGTCGCTCCTCGAAGGCATCGCGCGCGGCGTCACCAGCGCCGATCGGCGCGCGCTCGCCGGCAGTCAGGTCACCCTGCTCGCGATGGCGACGGGGGATCGGCCGCGGCTGCGGCGGGCGGCAGTGACGCTGCTCACAGCAGCGGGCGTCGAGGCAGGTCCCGCGACGACGACGGCGCTGGCCACTGCCACGCGCGTCGCGAAGGATGCGAAAGCCACGGCCGACGCACGCGTCGATGCGATCGCGCTGCTCGCGCTCGTGAACCCCGCCGCGTCACAGTCGCTCTTCGAGGCGGTGATCGGCCCCGGCGAACCGGACGCCGTGCAGGTCGCCGGCGTGTCGGCCCTCGGCCGCATCCCCGGCGCGGAGACGCCCGCATTCCTGCTCGCGCACTGGCCGGCGATGTCGACGGCCGTGCGCACGCGGGCAGCCACGGTGATCCTCGCGCGGCGCGAAGGATCGGTCGCCATGCTCGACGCACTCCAGCAGGGCACCGTGAAGCGCTGGATGCTGAACTTCGGGCACACGCGCAGCCTCATCATGCATCGCGACGAGAGTATCCGCGCGCGGGCGCGCACGGTGCTGGAGGAAGCCCCCGAAGCGCGTGCCGCCAGGCTCGAACGGTACGCCGCGGCACTCGGCGGACGCGGAGAAGCCGCGCGTGGCGAAGCGGTGTTCGTGACGCACTGCGCGATGTGCCATCAGGTGGACGGTCGCAACGGCGTGGAGATCGGCCCAGATCTCTCCACGGTCAGGCACCAGCCCATGCCCGTGCTGCTCGCCAACATACTCGAACCGAATCGCTCGATCGCGCAGCACTACGAGACATACGCCGTCGAACGAACGTCTGGCGATCCGCTCGTCGGCGTGATCGGCGAGCAGTCGCCCACGAGCATCACGTTCAGGCAGGGCCCCGGCGTGACGACAACCGTCAGGCGCGCAGACATCAGGACGATGAGCGTGGTGCCGCAGTCGATCATGCCGGAGTCGTTCGCCGAGCAGATCTCGCCGGAGGAAATGGCAGACCTGCTCGTGTTCCTCACGTCGTCGCCACGACAGGTCCCTGCGCCCGCGACGCCGGTATCCGCGGGAGCGGCACTCCCCGACGCCGCCACGGCCACGCCGGCGGCCATCGCCGCGGCGCTGCTCGACGACACGCGCGACCGCCAGGCCCGCGACACGCTGGCGCGCGACGCGGCACCGCGCGCGAGCGCCGTGGTGCAGGCACTCGTCGCCGGACTGCCCGACAACGACGAGACCGAGGAGTATCGGCGCATCCCGTGGATCTGGCGCGTGGCGGTGGCCGCCGGCCGCGCGGTGAACGAGCCCGCGTTGATCGCCCTCATGGATGCGTCGATGCCCGTTGTCGGTGAACCCCTGCGCGACTGGCAGGCCGTGGTGCTCGGCGGCGGCGTGGTGATGGGACTGTCGCAGGCGGGCACGTGGCCGGGTGACGTGATGGCGCCGTGGCTCGCGCGGAACGCCACGCGCGCCGCGCGCTGGCAGCGCTCGCTCGACCTCGCCGTCGCGATGGTCGACGAGGCACGCGTGCGCAACGGAACGCGGTACGACGCGCAGCGGATGCTGGCGGTACTGCCGTGGGAGCGCGCCGGCGGTCAGCTCACGCGCTACCTCTCGAAGGAGGTCGACGCGGAACTCCAGATGGGCGCAATCGCCGGCCTGGCCGACATGCAGGACGCCCGCGCGGCAGACGCCCTCGCCGCGCACATGGCGGAGTACACCGAGCGCAACCGCGCAATCGCCATCGACGGCCTCCTGAAGACCGACGCCGGACGCACGCGCCTGAAGACCGGCCTCACGAGCGGCACCGTCTCCTCCGCGTGGCTGACCCCAGAGCAGCGAGCCAAGCTCGAGCGGTAGAACCCGACAACGGGCAACCGGCAACCCGGCAATCGGACGTCGGACTCCCTACCGGCAACCGGTTGCCCGGTGCCGGTTGCCCGTTGCCGTCACATTTCCTCCCTCCTCGTCGTATTTGAGGACGGGTTCGTGACAGCGGTGTATCGTCGCGTCGCGGGACCGGCAGTTTTCCGATTCTTTCTACGACAAGGACTGACGCGCATGGAGCACGAACAAGGCAACGGGGTGGGACGCCGCGACTTCTTCAAGGCGGCGACGGCAGGGGTGACGACGGCGGCGGTGCTGCTGTCGCCGCGGGACGCCGCGCTGGCGCAGGAAGCGGTGCAGAAGGCGGCGCTCGACCGCATCGCCAGCAACACGTGGCCGCTGCGGTCGCTGTTCAGGCAGCGCTCCATGGGGCCGCGCCCGGCAGGCGCGCCGTCGGCCGCCATGCAGAGCCGCGAGGAAGCCGCGCGCGCCGCGCAGGCCGAGATCGAGAAGAACCCCAACGCGAAGGAAGCCCTGCGCGTGGCCGAGGCCGCGACAAAGGCCCGCGCGAACCTGCCCAACGCCGACGAGATGAAGAAGAAGTACGGCGAGCTCACGCTCCTGGACTTCCCGCAGTTCACCAAGGACACGTTCCCTGGCGTCACCCGGATGGACATCTTCTCGGGGTTCTTCGGCGACATCAAGGACGACAGCATGTTCTTCACCAACGCCAACGGGCGTCCTGGTGGATTCGATCCGCTGAGCCCGTCGGGCCGCAAGTGGCTTGACCAGCTCGCCAACACGTGCGTCAAGACGGGCACGTACGTGCAGCACGTCTCCAACAACGCGCCCAACGGCCTGGCCGACTACGGGTCGCCCGAAGCCGACGCGCGTCGCAAGGCTGGCGTGGACCTCGCCAAGCGCTGGCTCGAGGGCTGCAAGGTGCTCGGCGTGAAGTCGATGCGCATGAACTCGCCGCAGGCGCTCGGGCCGAGCATCCGTCCCAACGCCGTGCCGCGTGGGCCGGGCGACGGCTATCCGCGCAACATCGACCTGATCCCGCTGCTCGAAGCCGCCATCGAATCGCACAAGGAGATGGCCGACTACGGCGGCAAGCTGGGCATCCGGGTGACCATCGAGAACCACTGGGGTCTGGCGGCGGACCCGCAGATCATCAGGACGATCATCGATGAGGTGAACCACCCGTACTGCGAGGCCTCGCCCGACTTCTGCAACTGGGAGCACGAGTACAACCTCGTGAACGGCCTGCGCGCGCTGGCACCGTACTCGCACACCAACTGCCACGCGAAGTACTGGGATCGCTGGGGCGATCGCAACGACGTGCAGCGCGGCGTGCGCATCATGCTGTCTGCCGGCTACCGCGGCACGTTCGCGCTCGAGTACGAGCAGGGCCCGCACGATGGCGTGCAGGGCGCGCTGTACCTCTACCGCGAGGTGCTCGCCGCCCTGACCTCGCCCGCCACCGTGGTGGGCGACGAGTAGAGTCCGTCCGCAGGGGCGACGCATGCGTCGCCCCTGCACCTCTCCAAACGCGCCTCCCCCATCCGGCGCCCCTTCATGCCGTCCCCTCTCCTCACCAGAACCGTCGCCGCGCTTGCACTGGCTGCCGCGGTCGTCAGCGCGCAGGACTCGCCGCTCCAGCCGCTCCACTACAACAACCCGGGGCTCGTCGTCGATCTCGGCGTCGGCCTGTGGGCGTGGCCCATCCCGTGGGATGTCGACGGCGATGGCGACACGGACCTCCTGGTCTCCTGTCCGGACAAGCCCTCCAACGGCGTGTGGCTGTTCGAGAACCGATCGGGCCCCGGCGACGAGATGCCTGTGTTCGCACCGGGCCGCCGGCTCGGCCCCACGCTGCACTACGTCACGCCGTCCTACGTCGACGGCGCGCTGCGCGTGCTGCGCATGAACACCGAATGGCCCGACGTCACGCGCACGGGCCTCACGCCCGATCGCGGCGTCACGCTGCCCCTGCCCGTCACCGCGCACACGACGCTCTTCGGCACGCAGCCGAAAGGGCCGCGCATCCGCCACAACGTCTGGAAGTACGTCGACTTCGACGGGGACGGCGCGCTCGACATCGTCCAGGCCGCCGAGGACTGGTCCGACTACGGCTGGGACGATGGGTACGACGCGTCGGGGCACTGGATCCACGGCCCGCTGCATGGCGTGATCTACGTGCTGCGTAACGAAGGCACGACCGCCGCACCGCGCTACGCCGCGCCGCAGCCGCTGATGGCCGGCGGCGTGCGGCTCGATCAGCCGATGGGCAACCCCGTGCCCAACTTCGAGGACTTCGATCGCGACGGCGATCTCGACCTCCTCACGGGCGAGTTCCTCGACGGGTTCACGTACTACGAGAACGTGGGCACGCGGCGCGAGCCGCGCTACGCGGCAGGACGTCCGGTGCCGACACCCGACGGCACGCCGCTGCGGATGGACCTCGAGATGATCGTCCCTGTCGCGTTCGACTGGAATCGCGACGGTCACCCCGATCTCATCGTCGGCGACGAGGACGGCCGCGTGGCGTACGTGCGCAACACCGGCAGGCTCGACGCCGCGCGCACGCCCATCTTCGAAACCCCGCGCTACTTCCAGCAGCAGGCAGACACGCTGAAGTCCGGCGCGCTCGCCACGCCCACGACGATCGACTGGGACGGCGATGGCGACATCGACATCATCAGCGGCAACACGGCGGGCTACATCGAGTGGTTCGAGAACCTGAGCGGGCCGCGCGTCGAGCGTCCGCGCTGGGCGGCACCGAAGCGGCTCGAAGCGGGCGAACGGACATTCCGCGTGATGGCCGGGCCCAACGGTTCCATCCAGGGGCCTGTCGAAGCCAAGTGGGGCTACACGACGCTCAGCGCCGCCGACTGGGACGGCGACGGCCGGCCGGACATCGTCTTCAACTCGATCCTCGGCGAGGTGATGTGGCTGCGCAATGTCGGCACACATCGCGCACCGCGGCTGGCCGCGCCGGAGCCGATTCGCGTGGCCTGGCAGGGCGATCCGCCGCGTCTGGCGTGGGGCTGGAAGCGGCCGACAGGTCAGAACCTGCTGACGCAATGGCGGACGACGCCTGTCCTGTACGACGTGACGGGGGATGGCCGGCCCGATCTCGTGATGCTCGACGCGGAGGGGTATCTCTCGTTGTTCGGGCGCGACAGACAGGGCGTCGACGTCCGGCATCCCCGTCGCGTGTTCGTCGATGAGACGGGTGCGCCGCTTCGCCTGAACGACAAGACAGCCGGTGGCAGCGGGCGACGGAAGATCGCGATCGCCGACTGGAACGGCGATGGTCGGTTCGACCTGCTCGTGAACTCCGTCAACGCCAATGTCCTGCTGCAGGTCTCCGACCGCAACGGCCGCTGGTGGTTCCGCGACGCCGGCCCGCTCACCGCGCGCAACATCGAAGGACACGACGTGAGCCCCACGACCGCCGACTTCGACGGCGACGGCACCCCCGACTTCATCGGCGGCGCCGAAGACGGCCGACTGTACTACCTCCGCAACCCACGGCGCTGAAGGGGTTGCCGGCAACCGGCAACCCGGCAACGGGCAACCGGACGCACGCCTCCGGAACCCACATCGGTGTCGGCGCCGGGCCCGGAGGGCCTGCCCTACCTACCACGGATGGTTCCGGTTGCCCTGGCCTCCATCCGTCCGCTGCCCGGCGCTCGGTGCCGGTTGCCGGTTGCCGGGTTGCCGGTTGCCGGTTGCCGGCGCTCGGTGCCGGTTGCCGGTTGCCGGTTGCCGGTTGCCGGTTGCCGGCAGATCCGACTTGACTGGTCGGGTTTCGAGCGGCTAGACTCCCGCTCGGCCGCAAGCGAGACTGAGTCTCACTTCTCTTTCTGTCGATTGGCCATCGGCGACTCTCCGGGGCAGCCCCACTGCCCTCCCCATACGAAGGATGTTCTCCGTGTTGCTCTCTCCCTCTTCGTCGACCGCCCCCTTCGCGGTGCGCGATGCGTCATGGCGTCACCGCCAGTGGCCGCTCGTCCTCGTGGTGACGGGCGTCCTCGCTGCCTGCGCCACACCAGCGATCGCCGCGCCGGCACAAGCAGCCGCGGGCGCGTCATGCACGCACGACGGGCAGTCCGCAGACGCGGGCGGCCTGGTCACGGACGCGTCGACGGCTCCTCTGCCAGACGCCGAGGTGACGCTCACCTGCGGCAGCACGACGCACGTGGTCCGCACGGGCGGCCAGGGCGCATGGAACAGGCCACTGCCTGTCGGCACGTGGGTGGTGACGGCGATCAAGCCCGGTTTCACGCCGCTCACGGGTGAGCTCGTCGTGGCAGTCGGTCAGGACAATCGCGTCACCCTCGCGCTGCCCGTCGCGCCGGTGACCGAGACGGTCACGGTGACGGCAGGCGGCTTCGAGCAGGCCGTCCGCCTCGCGCCCGCCAGCGTCACGGTGGTCGATCGACCGCAGCTGCTGGAGCGCCGCCTCTCGACGATCGCCGAAGCACTCGCCGACGTGGAAGGCGTTGACGTCGGGCAGGACGTGGGCAAGACGGGCGGGCTGACGGTGAGCATGCGTGGCATGCCCAGCGACTACACGCTGATGCTCATCGACGGCCGCCGGCAGAACGCGGCAGGCAACGTGACGCCCAACGGCTTCACCGAGACGGCGACGAGCTTCATGCCCCCCGTGGGCGCCATCGAGCGCATCGAGGTGGTGCGCGGCCCGATGTCGACGCTGTACGGCTCCGACGCGATGGGCGGCGTGGTGAACATCATCACGCGGAGGGTGTCCGATCGCTGGGGCGGCACAGCGACGCTCGACGGCACGCTCCAGTCCAACTCCGACTACGGCAGGACAGGCCAGGGTTCGCTCTATCTGACAGGCCCCGTCATCTCCCGCCGTCTCGGCGTGGCGCTCCGCGGCAACTCCTACCATCGCGAAGCGGCGGCGCTGAAGTACGAGAACGTCGATGGCACGGACGTGCCGCTCACTTCGTTCGGCCTCAGCCCGACGGGCGCCGACATCCAGACGGCCGGCGGCCGGCTGTCCTTCGTGCCCGGTCGCGACCACGACGTCACGTTCGACGCCGACGGCGTGTGGCAGACCTACGACAACAGCGAGCGCCAGCTCGGGACCCTCGGCGTGCAGGGCGGCTACCAGGAGCAGCTGAAGTTCCAGCGCCAGCAGTTCGTGGGCGCGTACGTGGGCCGGCTCGGGTTCGGCGTGATCGACTCGAGCGTCGCGCGCAACGCGACAGAGACGATCGGCCGCACCATCCCGCCCGGCACGCCCGGCCGCGTCGCCGGCGATCCGCGGGCGCTGCGCTCCACCAACACCATCGTCGACGCGAAGCTGGTGGCGCCCCTCGGCCGTCACACCGTTTCGGTCGGTGGCCAGTGGTGGGATGCCCACATGGTCGACGCCGTCGCACCCGCGCCCTACGACCACACGCAGCGCGCGCTCTTCGCCGAAGACGAATGGCGGCTTGCCAGGGCCACGTCGCTCACGGCGGGCGTGCGCTACGACCACCACAGCACCTTTGGCGGCCAGGTGAGCCCGCGCGCGTACCTCGTGCTGACGCCGGCCACCAACTGGACGATCAAGGGCGGCGTGAGCCGCGGCTTCAAGACGCCACGCCTCGAGCAGCTCGCCGAGGGCATCACGGGCTTCGGCGGTCAGGGGACGATCCCGCTCCTCGGCAGCCCGGGCCTGCAACCCGAGACGAGCACCACCACCGAAGCCGGCGCGTTCTACGTGCGCGGCGGCCTGAGCCTGAATGTGGGCGTGTTCCGCAACGACTTCGACAACAAGATCGCGAGCGGGCCTGGCCTCGAGAACTGCAGCTTCCGCGGCAATCCCAATCGTCCGGGCTGCGTGGACGTCGGCAACTGGCCGAACGTCGACCTGTTCGGGCAGTCGATCAACGTGGACGAGGCCATCACGCAGGGCGTCGAGGCGGCCGCGCGCCTGGCCATCGGCGCGCGCGTGAACCTGATGTCCAACTACACGTACACCGACAGCGAGCAGCGCAGCGGCGCGCAGGCCGGACAGCCGCTCGTGAACACGCCGCGGCACATGTTCAACGCCAACGTGCGCGTGTCGGTGACCGATCGTCTCGGCAGCTGGGTGCGCGTCGAAGCGCGCGGCAGCCGCACGCGCGGCACGAGCGCCGCCGCGCAGGCCGCACGCGCGGCCATCGGCGACTTCAAGCCGTACGGCCTGGTCCACCTCGGAGGCTCGTACACGCTCACGCGCCGCATCACGTTCAACGCGACGATCTTCAACCTGCTCAACACGGACTTCCTCGCCTACGAGCCCTACGTTTCCAACGGTCAGACGCTGTACGCGAGTCCGTACAACAACCTCCAGGAGCCGCTCCGCTTCTGGGGTTCGGTGAACGTCAGCTTCTGAGGAATACCGCCTCTACTCCAGCAGTTTCACCAGCGTATCGAGCAGCGGGGCCTGGCCTGTCAGGATGCGGGTCCGGGCCTCGCCGATCGTGAACCAGGCGGCGCGATCTGCCTCGGGGAACTGGCGCTGGCGGCCGGAGTGCGGGGGCCACTCCATCGAGAAGACGTTGCTGCGAATCGCTGTGGCATCGATCTCACCCTCTGTCGCCCACGCATACACCACCTTGCCGCTGCGCATGCGCACCGAGCCGAGCGCGCGAAACGGCCCGGCGACTTCGGACCCCGTTTCCTCGAGAAACTCACGCGTCGCGGCAGCAAGCGGATCCTCGCCCGGCTCGATCTCCCCTTTCGGGATCGTCCAGGCCCCCGCATCCTTGCGCGACCAGTACGGGCCACCGGGGTGCACGAGGAACACTTCGACGCCCTCGGCGCCTTGCCGGTACAGCAACACGCCCGCGCTCGTCTTCGAAGGCATCACGCGTCCGTACCCTGTCGGCGCGTAACCCGGGACGGGGTGCCGGCGGGGCGGTGGATGGCTGAGGTTGTTCCGGGCCGAAGACGTAAGTCAAGCGTTTCGCACGATCTCGACGCGAACGATTGCCCGTCCGAGGTGGATCTCGTCACCGGACCGCACGCGCACGCCGCGCGGATCGCGCCGCGGGACGGCGATGAGTTCGCCATCTCGCAGGATCGCCGTGCCGTTGCGGCTGCCCTCGTCGAACAGGCGGTAGTCGCCCGCCCCGTCGCGCTTCAGGCACGCATGCGCCCGGCCGACGGTCTCGTTCACGCCGTCGATCACGTCGTGGAACGCGAGGCGATTCCGCCGGAGGTGTCCGTACCCGTCGCTGGGATCGACCGAGCGGCCAATGGACACCGTCGCCTCGCGGAAAGGACCCGCCACATCGGCGGTGCCGGCGATCACGGTGATGACCAGTTCGCATCGCGCGAGCGACATCGCCGGGGATTCCGCGGTCTCCACGTCTGCGTCCGCCATCTCACCGTGTGCCTCACCCGCGATGTCGAACAACTGTCCGTCGGCCCATTCGGCTGGCGCCTCGTCAACGCACGACGCGCGAACGACGAGGGCCGTCGGCACCTCGCAGCGCACTTCGGCGAGTCGTTCGCGAATGCGCGCGTCGAGTCCCTTCAGCGCCGCCGGGATCGCACTGCGCGCAGGAGCCAGGACACGGATGTCGAGCGCTCGCCAGGGGAACACGCGCCGGCCGCGGCCAACGGCCGGCGCCTGCCGCTCCACGGCGTCGAGGATGGCCTGCACGATCTCGATCGGCGTGGCACCCGGTCCGAGCGGCGCGTCGAAGAACGTGCGCAGGCGCGACTGGACATCCCTGCCGAACCCCGCGAGCGTACGTGCATCCATGGCGATCACCCCCAAGCGGCCGGGCACCTGGCACCGGGCACCGAACGGCCTTACCGGGAACGAAGGGTTTCCGGTCCCTTCTCGAAGTACCCGAGGTCGCGCGCCGCGTCGACGATCGCGCCCGCCACGGGCGCCGCCGCACGTGCGCCGTATCCGGCGTGCTCGACGATGACGGCGAAGGCGATGGGACGCGATCCACCGTATGGAGCGAAGCCGACGAACCACGAGTGCGCGGGCCGTCCGTCGACCTCGGCGGTCCCCGTCTTGCCGGCGATCGGCGTGGCGTTGCCCGCCAGCGTCTTGCCTGTTCCCACCTTCACCACCTCGCGCATGTCTCGCGCGAGGCGTGCCGCGTCGCTCTCGGCCAGGAAGCGCGGCGCGTCACCAGGCGCCACATCGTCTTCGAGCGTCCATCGCGCCGGGAGCGCAAGACCGCCGCCCGCGATCGACGCGACGACGCGCGCCATCTTCAGTGGAGAGACGAGTACCTCGCCCTGGCCGTAGCCGGCGTGCGGCAGCGTGTCGCGCAGGCGCTCGGCTGTCGCAGGTCGCGCCACGTCGATCTGGAACGTCGAGACGGCATCGAGGATCGGACGGGGGCCGAGCTGCATCGCAAGCTGCGCGAAATACGCGTTGCACGACACCACGAGGCCTTTGTGCAGATCGACGGCGCCATGCGGCACGGTATCCATCACATCGTCACGCACGGGCCGTGACCAGCCGCGGATCTCGTGGCCCACGCGCCCGTCCGGCAGTCGCACGCACAGGTGCGGAACCGTCTGCACCTCCGGACGACTGCGCAACGCTGCGGCGGCGACGAGCAGCTTGAACGTCGACCCTGGCGGGTACAGCCCGTACCGCACCCTGTCGAGCAGCGCATCCGCCGCGCGCGCACCATCGGTACTGGCGTCGGATGGTGTCACGCGAACCAGCCCGTTGGCCGACGCGTCTGGCATCGGATAACTGACAGACGCGAGCACGTCACCCGTCTCGACGTCGAGCACCACCGCCGCACCGCGAGCGTGGCCGCCGCGCTCGATCGCCGACGCGAGCGCGTGAGCCGTCCGCTGCTGGAGTCGCGCGTCGAGCGCCACGTGCACGTCGCGCGGACGCCCCAGCAGCAACGCCACGTCGGACCGCGTCGAATCGGCCCCATGACGGACGAGCGGCAGCAGCGCCGAGTAGTCGCGTCTCACCGTGCGTTCGCGCGCACCCGTCCGTGGGTGCACCACCTCCACCACCCGCTGCCCATCGTCGAAGCCCTTGAGCGTGGTGTCGTACTCGCGCTCGACGTACGACGCGTTGCGCGCCCCCCAGTTGGCCTGCGAGGCCCAGTCGCCAATCACGCCGAACGTCAGGGCACCGAGCGGATAGCAGCGCGGCGCGCCATCCGTACATGCGCGCGACCGTCCCGGCGACTCGCCTGCGGCGCGCATCTCCGACGGCCGGCTCGTTGCGAGCACCGCGCCGCGCCTGTCGTAGATCGTGCCGCGCTCGATGGCCCGCGCCGCGGCGACCAGACGCGGGTTGTACTCGAAGCGGTAGCCGCCATCGGCCTGCCCGCTCAGGCTCGACGCGCCGGCAATGGCATCGGCCTTCACCACCTGCACCCACGTCACGCGCAACGCCAGCACGCCGCCGACGACCGCCAGCACGACGCCGAGCACGCGCACGGGTTGCGCGAGATGCGCACGCACGTCGCCGCGTCGACGGGCGACGGCAAGGATGATGCCGACGGCGACGCAGTTGGCGAGCATCGACGACCGGCCGTAGCTGAGGAACGGCGTCACCACCCCCGTGAGCGGCAGCAGGCCGAGCAATCCGCTCGCGATCACGGCCGCCTGCACGACGAGCGCGAGCGTGAGGCCAACGCCAAGCAGCGCGCTGTAGTCGCCGGGCGCGCGTACGGCGATGCGCAGGCACCGCCACGCGAGCAGTGCGAACAGCGCGACGACGGCAAGCACGCCGACGGCGCCGAACTGCTCGCCGAGCGCGGCGAGCACGAAGTCCGTGTGGCCTTCGGGGATCGACTGCGGACTGCCTGCACCCGGTCCGCTGCCCCAGAGTCCGCCTGTCGCGAGCGCCCACAGGCCATGCGCGATCTGGTTGCCGCCCGTCACGCCGTTGTTCCAGGGATCGGCCCAGATCCGCACGCGCTGCCCCACCGTTGCCGGGACGTCGATCGCATACGCCGCGGCGAAGCCGGCCGCCAGCATCGCCGTGCCGACGAACACGAATGCCAGGCGTCCGCGTGCGATCGCATACAGCGCGATCACCACGCCGGAGAGGACGAGCGCCGGTCCGAGATCCTTCTGGAGGAAGAAGAACGCCATCACGAGCAACATGCTCGCCACTACGGGACGCACGTCGCGCCATCGCGGCAGGCGCACGGCGCGCAGCCACGCGGGCTGTGCCGCCGGCGCTTCGTGCAGTTCGCGCAACAGTTCGAATCGGCGCGCGAGCGCGCCGGCAATCGCAAAGACGACGAGCAGGCGGATCGCTTCGACGGGCTGTCCGCCGAAGAGGTTCACCTTCACGCCGCTCGTGCCGGGCCCGGACCCGAACAGGAGCAGCAGTACGGCAAGCAGCAGCGCGGCCGCGAGCGGCAGGAGCACGGTGTGGCGGAGCGGCGACGACTCATAATCGAGCTCCGACGCAACGAGCAGCAGGGCGAGCCCGGCGGCGACGCCACTCGCGAACGTCGAGGCGATCATGGCGTCGCGCAACGGATCGCGCAGCGCGATCATCCCCATCAGGCCGATGCCGCACAGGAGCAGCAGCGTCGGCAGGACGATCGGGTCGTCGGTCGCGCCACGCCAGCGGCGCACGACGTGTGCGATCCAGAAAGCCGCGACGAAAAGCGCGATCGCGCCGGCCAGCTGCCTGAGGTACGCGCTCGACGTCCTGACGGCGAGCGACGGCTTCAGCGCCGCCAGGTCCGCCGGCGACAGCAGACGGATCGGCCCTGTCGTCTCGCGCGCCGCCGCGCGCGCGCGCGCCTGCACTAGCCGGCTGTCGGCCTTGCGCTCGTCAGCCGTGACTGTCACGCCAGCCAGACCACCGACGTGCTCCAGTGGATCGATCGTGTCAGTTGCGCGGCGATACAGGCGTTCCGCCACCGCCATTCGTTCGCGGTCGCTCTCGAACATCGTGAGCAGCGGGACGAGCGCCGCCGGCGACGCGAGGTCGTGCAGCACCGCCGGCGCTACGACCACGGATTGTTCTTTGGGGATGGAGGCCACGGGCTTCAGCCCGTGGCGTCCTGCGATCGCCAAACCCACCCCGAACAACACGACAACCGTCGTCGCGAGGAGGCCGAGCATCTCCACGTTCGCCGCGCGCGTGGCGCCGGGCTGCGATGCTGCGGGCCGTCCCACGCGAGACGGCGTCGTCTGGATGATGCGCATCAGGAGGGCCCTCGGGACGTGGCGGCGGCCAGTTCCTCGTCCACGCGCTTGACGTGGTCCTTGCAGATCTCGATGTTCTTCGCGGCGTTCGCGAAGCCGAGGATCGGCTCGAACGCCTCGATGCACGCCTCGAAGCTCGCACGCGCCCCTTCGAGCGCGTGCAGGCGTTCCTCCCCGGACACGTTGCGCGCTTCGCGCCGCAGCGTCTCGCCGCGCCGCATGTGCCCGTCCGCCAACTGCGCGCGTTCGCGACGGCCCGGCGTGTACCCGCGCTGCTGCGCGGCAGCCATCGCCTCCGACGCGAGGTCGACGTCGGCGGGCACGAGACCGTAGACGGCCACGCGCGCGATTCCCAGGTACGGATCGAACGAGACCGCGTCGAGGCGACTCGCGGCCCTGAAGCGATCGATCGCGCGCCTGTAGGTGGCCTGCGTGGCCTCCGATCGCCCGGGACGATTGGAGATGCGGATGATGTGCGCGTCGCACAACTGAAGGCGAGCCCGCGCGATGCGATCGCCGGGCGACAACCGGAGTGCCCACAGCAGCGCGCGCTGCGCCTGCTTCCAGTCCGTGAGCGTGAGCGACGGCTGGTCGCTGCGGTAGTCCTCGATCACGCGATCGGCAAGACCCACCAGGTGCGACCGCAGCCGCCCGTTCACGCGCCAACGCAAACCCAGGTCGAGCGGCCCCGTCCTCGCCACATCGTCGTAATTCGCTTCGGCGGTCGCGAGCGTGGCGCCGTCGATGGCGGGCACCGCCGCGCGCAAGCGCTCGGCGCCGGCGCAGGCCACCGCTTCGCTCGTGACGGCATAGAGGGCGGCCAGCAATGCCGCCACGCGCAGCAGTCGGCGTATGCGACGCAGGCGTGGCCATCTCGTCGCACCCACCGCCGGCGAGGACGCCGGCGCGCCCGCCGCGTCCAGCGGCCGCGCAAGGGGCACATCCGCGACTGGCAAGGGCGGAGGTACGAATGGCAGCGGATCCGTCGCCGGAACCGGACCGACGGCCCGTACCGGCGACCCGGCCCACCCGAGTCCCACGGCCGCATCGTGCCACTCCTGATCGCGGCGTGTCGTCGGCTGATCGGCGTCGGCGTGGGGTGCCACGCGCGTGGTGGCGGGCGTGTCGTACTCGGCGAGCGCCATCGGCTCGCCACCTTCGAGGAAGGTCGCCAGATCGGCCTTGATGGCGGCGGCGCTGCCGTACCGTCGATCGGGCTGGTACGCGAGCAGCTTGTCGACGATCGCCGAGAGCGCGGCAGGCACCGCGACAGGCAGCGGCTCGCGCGGCGCGTTGCCGCGAATCGCGCGTTCGAGCTGGCTCTTGAAGGCGGGCGCCTGGAGGGTGCGGTAGGGCCTGTGCCCCGCCAGCATCTCGTAGAGCATGACGCCGACGGACCAGAAGTCGACGTGCTCGTCCACGCGGCCGTCGATGAGACGCTCGGGCGACATGTACGCCGACGTTCCCCAGTTGTTCGTGGTGAGCGGCTTGGACTTGTCGAGCGCCTTCGCGATCCCGAAGTCGAGCACGATCACGCCACCCGACGGCCTGACGAAGATGTGCCCCGGCTTCAGATCCGCGTGAACGAGGCGGTCATAGTGATCGCCTTCAATCGTGGTGGTGAAGCTGTGCGCGCGCTGGAGGAACGCGCAGATGGCCGCCGCGTGCCGCGCCGCGTCCAGTGGTGCCACAGCGCCCATCGCAATCGCGTCGGAGAGCGCTCCGCCCTGGATCAACTCCATCGCGATGTAGAGGTCGCCGTCGCGGTCGTAGCCGACGTCGTACACCGCGGGCACCATGCCGTGGGCGTCGTGGAAGCTGCGCTGCAGCATCGCGCCGCGACGCTCGGCCTCGATACGCTCGGCGGCGTCTGCCGCGTGGTCGCGGAGCACCAGCTTCAACGCCACGCGCGCACCATCGGCCTTGCGCCGCGCCAGCCACACCGTGCCGAAGCTGCCCTGATCGAAGGGCTTGTCCGCATCGGTCTCGTAACCCGCCACCTGCCACGCCATCAGCGGTCCCCACCGGCGCGGCGCGTCTCGTCAGGACGAGCATGCACCACCACGTTGTCTGTCCGAACTGCGTCGCGCTCTGGTGCCGACAGGCCGGCGACCGGCGACGGACCGAACCCGACGAACGCATTCCTGCGCAGCACCGCCGATGCACCCGCGTGCAGGACGATGGCCGAGACGTCTGGTGCGGGTCCAGGTGCTGGCGCGGACTGGCGGATGAAGATGCTGTCCGATGCTTCGAGCCTGCTGCGATCGCGCAGCGCGACCGCGGTGCCGGGTCCCGAGACATGCGTGCCCATCAGCGTGGCCGATGCGTCCGGCAGCAGTTCCACGGCCGCCCGCCTCGCGCCGTCGATCTGGAGCAGTTCGATCGCCCGCCCCTGCCCGCTCAGCCTGATGCCGACATCCACGGGTGCGTCGTCTGTCGACACGATGCGGACGCCGCTGATGGCGCCGCCGGCGGGTCCGCCCGCGACGATGGCGGTCCAGTCGCCGCTGGCCGTCGACGGACGCACGAAGATCGACGCACCGGGCACGCGCGCGCGAAGCGACACGCCGTCCGGCACGTCGACGGACTCGGCGTACGTACCGGGCTCGAGACGGATCACATCGCCCGGACGCGCGTCGTGCACGGCGGTGGCCAGGCCGGCGACGGTGTCGGATGCCACGGCCGCGGCAACGATCGTGCGACCACCGACCGGCGGCGCAATCGACAGTCGCCACACAGCGAGCAGTGCGGCAGCAAGACCGACGAGCACGCCGAGCACGAACCAGGTCGCGCGACCACCGGTGCCGCGCGTGTGCGTGTCGTCGTCAGCCGTCCGCGAAATCTGCGCCGGCAATGTGGAAGCGGACTCGGCCAGCCGGCGCGCGAATCGCGGCCCTTCGGCATAGACCACCGTCACGTTGTCGCGTCCACCGGCATCATTGGCCGCCGCTACGAGCGCCTCCGTCACGGCCTCGACGTCGCCCGCGTGCGCGCGCACCACGCTGTCGATCGTCGTCGCCGGCACCATGTCCGTGAGCCCATCGCTGCACACCAGCACCGCCGCATCGTCTTCGAACGTGGTCTCGACAACCTCTACGTAGTCGGGCTCGTCCTTGTCGCGCAGCGCGCTGCCCACGTCGCGAAACACTTCGTGCCGGCGCGGGTGGCGCATCGCGGCGAGTTCGTCGAGCTCGCCCGCGTCTTCACGTTCGCCGATCGGCGAGTGATCGTGCGTGAGCTTCACGACGCCGCCGGCGCCGATCTTGTACAGGCGACTGTCGCCGACATGGCCGATCGTGAGGTGTCCGCCGGCCACGAGCGCGATAGTGGCCACGCACGTCATGCCGGTGAGATCGGGCGATGCCGACGCGCGACGGTAGATCTCGTTGTTCGCCAGGGCGATCGCTTCCCTGACGCGCTCCGACGGCGTGCCGAGCGGACGCGCAAGACGCTGGAGGATCACCTCGCGCGCGATGGCGGCCGCCGTCTCGCCGGCGGCGTGTCCACCCACGCCGTCGATCACGCCGACGATCCCGCGCTCGCGATCGAGCACCGGCAGATCCTCGTTGTTGGTGCGCACGCGTCCTGCGTCGGACCGCGACGAGGCCGCGAACGCCGTGCCGATCGTCGCGTCAGCCACGGTCGTACGTCCGCGCCAGCCAGCCGAGCCACGCCACGGTGGCCACGAGTGCCAGCAGGAAAAGAGACTGCAGTGCCGCGAGCATCAGACCAGCGCCTCGAAGTCGAAAGTGACGATGCCGGCCAGACCGATGCGCGCGCGGGCGGGCAACGGGAACTCGGGGCCGGGTCGGGCCACGCCCTCGGGTCCCTTCACGGCCGGCGGGACAGGCGTGTCGTCGACGGTGGTGCCCCAGAGGCTGACGTCCTGCACGAAGAACGTGCCATCGGCGCCGAGACCGATCCTGACGTGCTCGCGCGAGACGCGCGGCGTCGCCATCACCTGCACGTCCACCCACACGGCGCTGCCGCCGCGTCCGATGGCAATCGTGTCCTTACGCATCACGAAGGTGTGCGTGCCGCGATCGTCGCGATACGTGAGGCGCGCCCTGTCGCGGCCGCCGCGTACGTCGGTCGTCCTGACGTCGCCGGCTGGCGGCGCGCCTGGCAGTGGCCGCGGCACTCCAGCGGCGGGGGGCGCAACAGGTGCGGCAACGGGCTCGTGCGTCACTGTCGCCGTCCGTCCAGACGCGCCGACCACGCTGCGCACGATGCGCGTGGTGGGCGTGCCGGCGTACTCCACGGGCGCGGGCATCGCGAGCGTGGAGACGATGCCGATCTGGCCGCGCGCGAGCTCGCCGTCGGGATCCTGGCGGATGTGGACCTCCCATCCGCCAGGCGGCACCTCGATGGGCGCAAGCCTGTCGCGCTCGAGCAGGCGCGCCATGATGGTCTTCACGCGCCCGTCCATCCCGCGGTTCAGGCGTGCGACTTCCTCGGTGAGGGCCTGCTTCACCTGATCCGCCACGGCAGCCGACACGCCGGCGATGGCCTCGTGGTCCTCGGGGTGCAGGTAGACGTGATAGATGGTCGGCGCGAGCGTGCTGTACGGCAGCGCGTACAGGTTGAGTGACAGCTCCTCCCGGACCGCCCGCCAGATGTCGCGCCCACTCGGTGCCTTCACCGTCGTCATCAGGTTCCTCCCGGCCGGCAATCGGCAACCCGGCAACCGGAACAACTGCGCCGCGTAGCGGATCTCGAAAATGGAGGCCAGGGGCGTCCGCTCCTGGCGCCAACCGGTTGCCCGTTGCCGGTTGCCAGTTGCCGGACCCACGTCACCGGTCCTCGTCGGGTACTATGCACCGGACGCTGCGGCGAAGTCCCAAGGGAATCCCAAGGATTCCATCGCCAGGCGAAACGCGCATGCGGGTTGCCTTCGGACGCTTCACCTTCGATTCGGACACACGCGAACTGCTCGACGCGGGTGCGCGCGTCCACCTGTCGCCCAAGGCGTTCGATCTCCTGGCGCTCCTGCTCGAACGCCGGCCCGCCGTGGTCAGCAAGCGCGACATCCACGACCGCGTGTGGCGCGACACGTTCGTCAGCGAGGCCAGCCTCAGCGTCGTGATCGCGGAGATCCGCCAGGTGCTCGGCGACGACTCACGGCAGTCGGCGTTCGTCCGCACCGTCCACCGCGTGGGCTACGCCTTCAGCGGTCCGGCGCAGACGCTCGCCGCGCCGCGCGCAGACCAGGGTCCGGCGACGCCGCTGTGCTGGCTCGTGTATCAGGACAGAGCCATCCCGCTCACGCCGGGCGAACACGTCATCGGACGCGATCCGCGCTGCGCCGTGTGGGTCGACGCATCCGGCGTCTCCCGTCGCCATGCGCGCGTCGACGTGGGCGCAGACGCCACGCTCGTCTGCGACCTCGATTCGAGCAACGGTACTTTCGTCGCCGGCCAGCGCGTCACCACGCCCCGCCCGCTCGCCGACGGCGACATCCTCGAACTCGGCGCCGCCACCCTCACCTACCGCGCCTGGTCCGACGGCACCGGCGCCAGAACGGAACGCGTCGCCCGACGGTCGTAGGGGCGCGGCGTGCGTACAATGGGCGGGATGCTCCGGGCCGCCATCGCCACCATCACGTTCGCGATACTGCTCGGCACCGCGCTGCACGCCCAACCGGCAGGCCCCATTGTCATCCTTGCGCCGCATCCAGACGATGAGACGCTCGGTGCCGGGGGGCTCATCGCCACGCGCGCCGGTGAGGGACGCCGTGTCGTCGTGGTGGTCGTCACCGATGGACGGGCGCTGTTGCGGCGGTTCGGCATCGACGCCAACCCGAGTGAAGTCGAAGTGGCGGCGATGCGCAAGGATGAGACCCGCCGTTCGGTGAACATCCTCACGCACGGCAAGGGCGAGATCGTCTTCATGGACATCCCGAACGAGTCCCTCGTGGCGCAACGGGACGTCGCCACGCAGCGCATGACAACGCTGCTCGCCGAACTCCGGCCCGCCGAACTGTACGTGACAAGTCCGTTCGAGAGTCACGCCGAACACGTGGCGACCAACGAGATCGCCCGAACGGCGTGCGCCGCATCGCGCGCGTGCGGGGCGGTGTTCGAGTTCATCGTCACACTGAAGAGCGGCACGGACCTGTCGCAACTCCCGCGCCGGCAGACGTCAGTGGATGTGTCGGCGCACCGCGAGCTCGAGCACCTGGCACTCCAGCAGTTCCGCAGCCACCTCGACGTGATCTCTCCGAAGCTGCCCACTCCGTTCGAGCAGCATCAGTACGAACGGTACCTGACGCCGCTGGAGCCGTTCCTGATCGACGAGACGAGGCCACGGTAGGAGACGGCCCCTGCGAAGACGAGGAGCGTCGTGATGACCTTGGTACGATGGTCAGGTGCGCACCCTCCGCCGGCTCGCCCAGCCCTCTTCTCCCCTTCTCGAAGGCCGATGGCCGACGGCCCGCCTGTGCATGCGCATCGCCACGGTGCTGCTCGTCGTCGCCGGCGCGGGCGCGCTGCTGAGCGCGCAGGCGCGGCGGCCGCGCGCCGAGATCGTCACGCACGCACCCACTGTCGTGGCAGCGGGCGGCGACGCGCGGGTGGCGCTCGTGGCGACCCTGCCCGAGGGGCTGCACGTGCAGTCGGACGCGCCGCGCGATCCGTCGCTCATCCCGACGGTGCTGACCATCGACGCGCCGGCGGGCGTCACCGTGCGGCACCTGATCTACCCGACACCTTCGGACTTCGAGCAGGAAGGGCAGCCGCAGCCCCTCGCCGTGTTCGATCACGAGTTCGTCGCGGGTGCCGAGATCGCGATCGCTGCAGACGTCTCCGCCGGCACGCTGACCATCCCCGGCCGCCTGCGCTATCAGGCCTGCGACGATCGCATCTGCTTCGCGCCGCAGACGGCCCCAGTCGAGTGGACCGTCACCGTTGCGTCGGCAGGGACCGCTACCGCAGGTATGGACACGCCCGTGTTCGCGCGGTTGGCGCAGGGGCGGACGACGGATCCCGGTGCCGCTCCCGTCGCGCGTGCGATCGCGCCGCAGGACGCCGCGCCCGCGCAGCCGACTCCGGCCTCCGACGCCGACATCCACGCAGCACTCGACCGCTTCACCGTGCTCGGCACCACAGGCGGGTACCTGCGGTCTGCCGACTTCCTGCAGTTTGTCTCGGATGCCGAACGCGGCGTGGTGCAGAAGGGCCTGCTCGACGGCCGCGGCCCGGTGGCCATCCTGCTCATCGTGCTGCTCGGCGGCCTCGCGCTGAACCTCACGCCGTGCGTCCTGCCGATGGTGCCGATCAACCTCGCGATCATCGGCGCCGGGGCGAAGGCCGGCTCACGCCAGCGCGGCTTCGTGCTGGGCCTCGCGTACGGCGCGGCGATGGCGCTCGTCTACGGCATCCTCGGACTCGTGGTGATCCTCACGGCGGGCACGTTCGGCACGCTGAACGCGTCGCCGTGGTTCAACCTCGGGATCGCGCTGCTCTTCGTGGTGCTCGCCTTGGCGATGTTCGACGTGATCCTGATCGACTTCTCCACGCTCGCCGCGGGTCCGTCGACGCAGGGCCGCAGCGGCTCGATTCCGCTCGCCTTCACGATGGGCGGCGTGGCGGCGCTGCTTGCCGGCGCGTGCGTCGCGCCGGTCGTCATCCAGGTGATTCTCTTCTCGAGCAGCCTGTACGCGGGCGGCACGTCGCTCGCGCTGGCGCTGCCGTTCGTGCTCGGGCTCGGCATGGCGCTGCCGTGGCCGCTCGCGGGCGCCGGCATGGCGTGGCTGCCGAAGCCGGGCGCGTGGATGGTGCGCGTGAAGCAGGCGATGGGCCTGCTCATCCTCGCCACGGCCGTCTACTACGGCTATCTCGCGTGGACGATCTTCGACAATCGCCGCGTCGACGCGGGGGCCGTTGCGGAGAGCGTGCAGGCACGGCTCGAAGAGGGCTGGACCGCCTCACTCGCAGACGGTCTCGCGCAGGCCGAACGCGAGGGCAAGCCGGTCCTGCTCGACTTCTGGGCCACATGGTGCAAGAACTGCCTGACCATGGACGCGACGACGTTCGAGGATGCGGGAGTGAAGGCCGCGCTCGACGGGTACGTGAAGATCAAGGTCCAGGCCGAAGACCCCGACGCCGAACCCTCACGCGCCCTCCTCTCCCGCTTCAACGCCGTGGGCCTGCCGACGTACGTCGTCCTCCGTCCGCGCTGAGCGCTTGCCGGTTGCCGGTTGCCGTCCCCCTATCTGTCCTCCACCTTCCAGCCCAGCACGCGATCCGCGTTCGATTGGTAAATCTTTCGCAACACATCGTCCGGCAGGTGCAGGCCGTAGACGCGCCACTCGCCCGTGGTCGGGAACGGGTGGTCGTAGTACTTGAAGTACTCGTCGGACGTTTCGAGCAGGCGGTAATAGAGGCGGTGCCGCGGCTGATCCGGACGGCCGGGATACCTGTCGGTGCCGAAGAGCACGCTATCCTGCCAGCGAATCAGGAACGCGCGCGCCGTGTACGGCTGGCGACCCATTTCGGCCTCGCGCGCCGAGAGGTCCACGACCATGTTCGGGTGGCGTTCGAGCCGGCGCGCCAGCGCCGCGAGATCCTCGCCGTTGTCGCCGAGGTGCGCAGCGATGAACGTCGTCTTCGGATGCTTCGCGACCATGCGATCGCGCTGCGCCAGCACCTCCTCGCGCGCAGGGAAGCCGGGACCGTGGAAGCTCCAGTCAGGGTGCCGCTTCAACTGGAGCCAGCGCTCGTTCTTCTCGTCGATCGGCTGGAAGAACGCCACTGGATCTGACGAGTGGATGAGGACGGGAATGCGCAGGCGCCCGCACGCCTCCCAGATCGGATCGATGCGCGGGTCGTCGATGGGCACCACGCGTCCGCTGCGATCCTTGATGGTGAGGCCGAGGCTCTTGAAGATCTTGACGCCCGCCATGCCGCGTGCGTGCGCGCGTTCGAGCATCGTCACGTGATCGGCGGCGAACGTCGGCTCGTCGATGCGGCTGAAGTCGATGTTGCCGAAGATGACCAGGCGTCCGGGCGACGCGTCGTGATAGCGCGCGAGCATGCGATCGAGCTGCGCGCCGAAGCCGCCGCTCAGGTTCACCGAGCGCTCGACGCCGAGATCGTCCATGGCCTTCAACAGCGCCGCAGGTTCCACGCTCGCCGGCCAGTGCGCGTGGATGTCGGTGGCCGGATACTTCGCGCGATCGACGCGCGTCTCCTTCGTCACGAGCGCCGGCGTGGGGTCGTAGGGCCGGAGCACCGTGTCGCCCACGAAGATCGCCTGCCCCATCGGCGGATCCTTCTCCCGCTCCTGCGCCACGCTCCAGGCGACGGCCCCACCGGCGCCCGCACCAAGCCCTGCCGCAACGATCCATCGCAGAGATTTTTGAAACGTGTTCCAGATGATGCGAGACTCTCGCATGCGTCATCCCCTCCCCGCTGCCGCGGCACTGCCGCTGGCGATGTTGTTCCTGCCGGGCGCGTCGATCGCGAACGGTCAACCTGCAACCCCACCTGCTCCGGCCCAATCGGTGACACGACCCGCCGCGTCCGTGCAGCACGTCGACGTCTACCGCGTCGCCGGGCGCTACGGCGGCTGGCCCGCCAATCATGGCATCTGGGCCTGGGGTAACGAGATTCTCGTCGGTTTCGAGGCCGGATACTTCAAGGACAGCAAGACCAGCCACTCCATCGACTACTCGCGTCCGGCCGAACATCTGCTCGCGCGCAGCATGGACGGCGGCGTCACGTGGACGGTCGAGCACCCCGCCGATCTCAAACCGCCGCCAGGATTGCAGCAGGCGGGCGTGCCGGCCGAAGCCGGCGGCCGGCCCGTCGCCGAGAGCCCGGGCGGCATCCCGTTCACACACCCTGATTTCGTGTTCACCGCGCGCATGGCGAGCATCCACGTCGGGCCGTCGCGCTTCTACTACTCGATCGATCGCGGCCGCACGTGGAAGGGCCCATACGCACTGCCCGACTTCGGTACGCCCGGCATCGCCGCACGCACCGACTACATCGTCGACGGCCCGCAGACGATGACGATCTTCCTGACGGCGGCCAAGTCCAACGAGAAGGAGGGACGCGTGATCGCGGCGCGCACGACCGACGGCGGCAAGACGTGGACGCGCCTCGCGTACGTGCACGACGAGGCGGCGGGCAACGAGTTCGGCATCATGCCGTCCACCGTGCGGCTCTCGCCCACGGCGCTCTACACGACGGTACGCTATCGGCGGTTCATCGAAGCGTTCAGGTCCGACGACAACGGCCTCACGTGGACGGGTGTGACACGCGCCGTGCCTGACACGGGCCGCGGGAATCCACCGAGCCTCGTGAAGCTCGCCGACGGGCGTCTCGTCGTCACGTTCGGCTATCGGGCGGAGCCTTATGGCATGCGTGCGCGCGTGAGCACCGACCAGGGACGCACGTGGAGCGACGACATCGTGCTGCGCTCCGACGGCGGCACGTGGGACCTTGGCTACCCACGCACGGTCGTGCGTCCTGACGGCAAGCTCGTCACGGTCTACTACTACAACCAGGGCGACACCGAACGCTTCGTCGGCGCCACCATCTGGGAACCATAGAGCACTGTAATGAAGAAGGCCCTCGGCTGTCTCGCGTATCTCGCCCTCGCGGCCGCTCTCACGTTCGTCATCGATCACGCGACGGGGGCCGACGTGGCACCGGTGCTGCGGCCGTGGGCGGCGCTCGCTGCCGCGGTGCTGCTCGTCCTCGGACTGTCCAGCATCGTCGAGTTGCTGATGGGATACGGGCGAGGCGAGCGCAGTCGCGGCACCATCCTCGCGCGGGCGCGCACGGGTGAGCCGCCCTCGGGCGGCGGACCGATGATCGTGACAGGCAACGTGCACCTCCAGAGCGGCATGCCGCTGCGTGCACCGTTGTCGGGCGTCGAATGCGTCGCCTACGACTATCGCATCTACGAACGGGTACAGGACCACGACGATGAGGACATGAGGCACCAGACCACGGTGCCCCACTGGTGGGGCATGGCGAGCCTGCCCTTCATCATCGATGCCGATCGGCGCGCGATTCGCGTGCTGGCCATGCCGAGGCTGCTCGACACGCCGACGACGCGCAAGACGGCTGACGTGGTCGAGCGCGCGCGCCGATACGTCAGGACGACGACGTTCGAGGACAAGTCATATCTCGGCACGATGGCGTCCGCCGTGACGATGTTCGGTGAGCTCGTGAGCGAGCAGACGTCGGGTGTCCGCCACGACTGGCGACGGACGGGCACCACGGCAGATCCCGCGACCCTGCTGATCGAGGAGCACGCCCTGCCCGTTGGCGTCGAAGTGTCTGTGGCGGGGCCCTGGTCGCCGGAACACCAGGCCATCGTCCCCCAGGGACTCGGGGGCGCTACGGTCACGGCCGTCACCGGCGGCGCGCACCTGCTGCAGGCCGACGGCGGCGCAGTTCCGCATTCGGCCCTGACAGTCGGCGTGTTCGCAGTGATCCTGATCGCCCTCGGCACCGCGATCGCCTGGGCCGCCAGCGCCGGCTACCTCGCCGCGTCGGCCCTCGGCCTCGACCAGTAAGGGGCCGGGCTCGGCGGGATGGAGCGACCGGTTGCCCGTTGCCGGTTGCCGGTTGCCGACTCCTATCCCTCCAGCCAGGTGTCCAGGTGCTCGGCGACAAACGCGTCGTCGGACAGGTGGGGATACTCGCGATACACGCGATCGATCTCGTCGGCCTGGCCAGGACTCATGACTTCGTGTGCGTCGAGGCAGCGCGTCGTTTCCAGCAGGCCCTGGCGACGAAGAACTTCATGAATGCCGGCGATGCAGCCGGCGAATCCGTTGGCCGAATCGAAGAACGCGGCGTTCGAATCCGTCACTTCGATGCCGCGCCGCAGCAGGGCCTGATCGACACGCCCCTGCTCCCACGTTCGGTGGCACTCGTCGAGCAGACTCACCGCCTTCGACGTCCACACGGCCCAATGTCCGAGCAGTCCGCCGATGATCCGCCGCTGCCGGCCCTCGCCTGCCGGAAACGGCGTCACCAGGTCGGCCACGATCGCATCGTCGTTGCCCGTGTAGAGCGCGATGTCGTCGCGTCCGGCGTCCACCACCGCGCGCACGACGTCGAGCGTCTGATACCTGTTGAACGGCGCGATCTTGATCGCCACCACGCCGGAAATCTCCGCAAACCGCCGCCAGAACGCGTACGAGAGTCGCCGGCCGCCCACCGACGGCTGCAGATAGAAGCCCACGATGGGGATGCTCGCCGCCACTGCACGGCAATGCGCGATGAGCTCATCGTCTGTCGCGGTACGCAGCGCCGCGAGACTGAGCAGGCCGGCGTGATAGCCGAGGGTCGCAAGGAGCGTCGCCTCATCGCATGCCTGCCGCGTGTCTCCGCACACGCCGCCGATGCGCACCAGCGGCGTCACGCGTCCGACGTCCGCGCGATCCATCTCCTCGCGCGCGAGCGACAACACGGGCTCGAACAACCCGATCTTCGGGTCGCGAATCGCGAACTGCGTGGTGTGCACGCCGACGGCGATGCCGCCGGCACCGGCAGCCGCGTAGTAACGCGTCAGCGCACGCTGACGTCTTTCGTCGAAGCGCCCCTCGACGTCGAGCGCGAGCGGGTGTGCGGGAATCACGAGGCCGCTGTCGAGCGCGGCACGAATGACTGCGTCCATGTCAGAACTTTCCGTCGCGCGACTCGAAGTGCGTCGGTTTGCCGAGGCTCGATCCGCCGCGCGACACCCAGTCGGCGGTCCAGTCGATCAGTTGCGAAAGCGCGACGTCCGGCCGGCCGAGATCGGTCCACCCGCGCGCGCCGTTGCTGAGAAGCGCGTCGCCGGCTTCGGTGCCGGTGAATCGCACCTCGCGTCCCATGCGCGCGCCGAGCGCGAGACAGACGTCACGTACCGAGAGTTCGTCGGGACCGGCGATGTTCACGACGTACGGCGGCGATGCCGCGTGCCGCAGCGCGGCGATGGACATCGCGTTGGCATCGCCCTGCCAGATGACGTTGGCGTAGCCCATCGCGAGATCGATGGGCGTCCCGGCGTGGACCTGACGCGCGAGATCGACGATCAATCCGTAACGCATCTCTGTCGCATAGTTCAGGCGCAGGATCGACACGGCCGTGCCGTTGGCGCGGCTGAAGTGCTCGAACATCCGCTCGCGTCCGAGACAGCTCATCGCGTACTCGCCGACAGGAGACGGGCGATCGGATTCCTGCGATCCGCCCCGGCCGGCTGGCGTGAGGCCGTAGACGTTGCCTGTCGAGAACGCGGCGATGCGGCTTCGCGCGTAGCGCCGGCAGACCACCGCCGGCAGCCACGCGTTCATCGCCCACGTGAGCGATTCGTCGCCCGTCGAACCGAACTTGCGCCCGGCCATGTAGATGACGAGCGGCGCGTCGGGCAGTCGCTCGACGGCGGCCTCGTCGAGCAGATCGCAGCGGATCGTTTCGACGCCGTGCGCCTGGAGCGCCTGCTCGTGCCCGGGTTCGGAGAAGCGCGCCACGCCGATGACGCGCCGCGTCACGCCGGCGGCATCGGACGCGCGCCGCGCCATGCGCGCGAGCGTCGGCCCCATCTTCCCGGCCACGCCGAGCACGATGAGGTCGTCGGCGAGCGCGCGCATCGCATCGATGGCGGCCACGCTCGGCGTGCTGAGGCGATCGTCGAGTTGCGCCTCGTCGGCGATGGAGAGCGGCCACGGTGTGTCTGGCATCGGGGGGATCATAACTGCCGGCAACGGGCAACCGGCAACAGGCAACCGGACATCTGCCGACAACGGGCACCGGCCCGCCTCCGCACCTCCGGTGCTTCGGTGCGGCAAGGCCTGGGCAGCGTCAGATGGACGCTATGCTTTCCCTCATGTCCTTACCCGAGACTGCCGTGCTGCGGCCGATGCTCGAGTCGGACGTCGACGCGGGGCTGCGGCTCTGCCGACAGAGCGGGTGGAATCAGGTCGCGAGCGACTGGCGGCAGTTCCTGACGCTCACGCCGGATGGCGCCACGGTGGCTGTCGCCGGTGGTGGGGTCGTCATCGGCACCGTGGCGACGATGAGGTATGCCGCGATGGATGCAGCCGCCACGCCTGACGCGGGGCGCGGTGGCGTGGCGTGGCTGGCGATGGTGCTGGTGGACGCCGATCGGCGCGGCGGCGGTATCGGCACGCGGTTGTTGCGACACGCGATCGCTACGGCCCACCTCGAAGACACGCTCGGTCTCGACGCCACACCGCTCGGGCAACCCATCTACGAGAAACTCGGCTTCGTTGCAGCCGGCACGCTGGTGCGGATGCAGCGACAACCTCTCACGGATGGAGGCCAGGGGGTTCACGACCGTTCGCTCCATCCCAACGTACGGCCGGCGACGCCAGCCGACATCGACGCCATCGCGCGACTCGATGCGCACACGACGGGACTCGATCGCGCCGCCATGCTCGCGTGGCTGCGCGACGGTGCGCCGACAACAGCGTGGGTGTGCGAGTCGGCCGGCCACATGACCGGCGTCGTGCTGGGCCGCATCGGTCACGACGCGGTCCACATCGGCCCAATCATCGCGCCCGAGGTCGACACCTCCGCCGCCCTGCTCGACGCCGCGATCACGTCGCACCCCGACGCCAGGCTCTACATCGACATCGACGATGCCAGTCCCGGCTGGCGCTCGCTCGTCGAAGCCTGCGGCTTCATCGCCCAGCGCCCCTTCACCCGCATGTACCGCGGCCCCTGGCGCCCCCCCGCGCCCCGTCCGCTACCGGCCTCGCCCTCCGTCCTCCATCCGCTGATGTTCGCCATCATCGGTCCCGAGTTCGGTTGAACTCCACCGTT
The DNA here is from genome assembly GCA_020845575.1 of Acidobacteriota bacterium. Taxonomy (NCBI): domain Bacteria; kingdom Pseudomonadati; phylum Acidobacteriota; species Acidobacteriota bacterium. Next base: position 66,957 of record JADLFL010000023.1, read on the forward strand.
CGGTTGCCGGTTGCCGAGCGTGTCCATCCTCTCCGCTATGATGGTGGGCATCCGTGACCGACCTCTCGCAATGTCTGTCTGCCATAGCCGCGCCTGACGCGTCCGTGTCACGCGACGCGGTCGCCGATGTCGTCACGCGCTGTTGTCCGCTCGATGACTGGGGTGGCACGCGCGTGCTGGCCATCGTGCCAGACGGCACGCGGACGGCGCCCGTCGGCACCGTCTTCAGGCTCCTGCACGAGCACCTGAGCGGACACGCCGCCGCGCTCGACGTGATGATCGCGCTCGGCACGCACCAGCCCATGTCCGAGGAGGCCATCTGCCGTCGTCTCGACATGACGATGGAGGAGCGGCAGGGACGGTATCGCGACGTCGCGTTCTTCAATCACGCGTGGGACGATCCCACCGCCCTGCAGCGCGTGGGCGTGCTGGAGGCCGATCGGATCCAGGAACTGACAGGCGGCGCGTTCGCGATGGACGTGCCCGTCGAGATCAACAGGCGCGTGCTCGAGTACGACAGGATCGTCATCATCGGTCCTGTGTTCCCGCACGAAGTGGTGGGCTTCTCCGGCGGCAACAAGTACCTGTTCCCCGGCGTGAGCGGCCCGGCCATCCTGAACTTCTTCCACTGGCTCGGCGCGGTGGTGACCAACCCGATGATCATCGGGAACAAGTGGACGCCCGTGCGCAAGGTGGTCGACGCGGCGGGCGCGCTCGTGCCGGTGCCGAAGACGTGCTTCTGTCTCGTGGTCCGGCCAGACGGCGCGCTCGCGGGGATCGTCGCCGGGACACCCGAAGCCGCGTGGACCGACGCCAGCGAACTCTCGCGCCGTACCCACATCGTCTACAAGGAGCGGCCGTATCACACGGTGCTGTCGTGCGTGCCACGCATGTACGAGGACCTCTGGACGGGCGGCAAGGGGATGTACAAGCTCGAACCCGTCGTTGCCGACGGCGGCGAGTTGATCATCTACGCGCCGCACATCGCCGAGGTCTCGGTGACGCATGGCCACCTGCTGCTCGACATCGGCTACCACTGCCGCGACTACTTCCGGGAACAATGGGATCGCTTCGGCCACCTGCCGTGGGGCGTGCTCGCGCACTCCACGCACGTCCGCGGCGTGGGCACGTACGAAGACGGCGTGGAACGCTGCCGCATCCAGGTGACCGTCGCCAGCCAGATCCCCGAAGGCATCTGCCGCCAGCTCAATCTCGGCTACCGCGACCCCGCGACGATCGACATCGAGTCCTTCGCCAACCGCGAGGCCGAAGGGGTGCTCCTGGTCCGCAAGGCCGGCGAGATGCTGTACCGGCTGGCCGACGCGCCCACGTGGGCAGCCGAAGCGTAGGACATTTCAGATGAGCGGCCGGGCTCCAAGAGCCGGCGCTGCCTCTGATCCCCTGAGATTCTGCAATCGGGCGATGCCGAAATTGCGGGCGTCAGCAATGCATGCATTGATGGACACACCCCGATAGGCATTGCCGGCCAGGAAGAGCCCCGGGTGTCTGGCGAGGCGCGCTTCGGCGGTGGCGACGCGATCGCGGTGGCCGACGGTGTACTGCGGAATACCGGTCCGATGGCGAATCAGCCTGACGAACGACGGCGCGGAGTCGATGCCGAGTATCGTTCGTAGATCCTTACGCACCACGGCCAGCACCCTGTCATCGTCCAGCGTCACCGCTGTGGGATCACTCGCGCCGCCCATCATCACCCGCATCAGGACGTGGCCCTTCGGGGCGCGGCCGGGGAACACGATCGAGTCCCATACGCAGCCCAGCGTGCGCAATCCCTCGATGCGCGGGATCAGGTAGCCGAAGCCGTCGAGCGGTCTCGGCAACTGCGACTCGGAGAAGCCGAGACACGCAACGACCATGCTCGCCGTGGGCATCTCGTCGAGCACCGCGGCCAGCGGACGATCGAAGTCGCGGACGATGCGCGCCGTCTGCGCGGACCCGCCGGCCATCACGACGGCATCGGCAACCTCCGTGCGGCCGTCCTCGCAGAGCAGCCGATACGCGCCGGTCCCGGTGCGCACGACGGCCTCGACGCCCGCACTCGTGCGAACGACATGGCCCAGACGATCGGCCAGCGTGCGGACGAGCACGTCGAGACCGCCTGCGAACGACGTGAGCCGGCCCGTTGGCGCACCGATGCCGTTGGCCTTGTCGCGTGACCGCTTCCGACGTGCAACGAGCGCTCGCACGAGACCGCCATGATCGGTCTCCATCTGCCACATGGCCGGAAAGCACGCGCGCAGCGACAGCGCGTGCGCGTCGCCGCCGAACACGCCGGACACCATCGGATCGATCAGCATGTCGGCGGCCTCGCCGCCGATGCGGCGCGCGGCGAAGGCGTGGATGGTCTCGTCGCCGGCGGGGCGCGACGCCGCGAACGGTTCCCACGCCAGGCGCGCCTTGGCGGGCCACGACAGCAGACCGCTCCGCAGCAGGCTCACCGGGCCCGTCGGCACCTCGTGCAGACGCAGGCCCCTGACGATGTAGCGCCTGCGTGCGCTGTCGTCGCCCACCTGGAGACGATCGCCGAGCCCGAGTTCGCGCACGAGATCGAGCGTCGGCGGCGAGCTGTCGAGGAAGCCGTTCGGACCCCACTCGCACGTGTACCCGTCTCTGACCTCGGTGCGGATGTTGCCGCCCGCGCGTGGGCTGCGCTCGAAGACCACGACGTCGACGTCGACGGACTTCAGGAGCGTGTGTGCCAGCGACAGTCCCGCGATCCCGCCACCGACGATGGCGACTCGCGGCCGGCCGTCGCCAGTCATACCGGCGCGAGCTGCCGTTGCACGAGATCCGCGAGCGTCTCGATGAAGAGCGGGTGCGTATTGAGCGCGTCACTCCGCCGGTAGTCCACGATCCCTGCGGCCATCGCATCGTCGCGGAACAACTGGTCCACCTCGTACAGCGTCTCGATGTGGTCGGAGACGAACGACACGGGCACCATCAACACGTCGCGGACACCGCGTGCGCCGAGATCGCGCAGGACGTCCTCGGTGCCGGGGCCGATCCACGTGACGGGGCCCGTGCGCGACTGGAACGCGACCGTGTGAGGGTTCGGGATACGCAGGCGTTCGAGGATGCCGCGCACCGTGGCGTGCGTGTGATCGACGTACGGATCGCCCTCGTCCACGAACTTCTGCGGGAGGCCGTGCGCGCTGAACAGGATGGTCACGCCATCGCGCCGCGCCTCGGGGAACGTCGCCAGCGCGCGGCCGACGGTATCGGCCATGGCGTCGAGATACAGCGGATGATCCGGATAGGACTCCACGTAGCTCACGTCGAAGCGTCCCCGCCACCGCGGCAGCGCCAGCGTGCGCTCCAGTTCGCGGCGCGACGATCCGGTCGTGGCGCGCGAGTAGTGCGGATAGAGCGTCACCGCCACGATGCGCGAGACGCCGTGCGCCTGGAGGCGCTCCAGCGCGGCGCTGGTGTCCGGCTGCCAGTACCGCATCGCGATCGCCACCACGCACCGCCGGCCCTCGGCGCACAGCCGTTCCTCGAGCGCAACGGCCTGCTCGCGCGTGAGACGCAGCTGCGGCGACCCGCCTCCGATCGACGCGTAGTTGCGGCGCACCCCCTTGCGGCGCATGCGCGCGACGAGGCGCGCCATGAGCGGCTGCATCGCCGCGCCGAGCGGCAGTTCGATGATGTCGCGATCGGAGAAGAGCGTGACCAGGAACGGCTCCACGTCGTCAAGCGTGTCAGGCCCGCCCATGTTGAAGAGCAGGACACCGACGGGGGGTCGCTCGAACGCGTAAGGCACGACACACGCGTCAGACTGGGTCGATGAGGGAAGCGTCGCAACGAGAGGCACGATCAGACGGTCCTCGAGAACACCGGCGTGGCGGCGCGCGCCTCGCGCAGGTGGCGGTCGAAGGTCATGCAGATGTTGCGCACCAGCGCGCGGCCTCTCGGCGTCACGCGCAGCACGCCGGCGTGCTCGCGCAGCAGGCCGTGGCGTACGGGACCATCGGCCAGTTCCTGCAGTTCGCGCGCGAAGTACGCGTCGAAGTCGATGCCGAACCGCCGCTCGACCTCGTGGACGTCGAGCACCATCGCGCACATCAACTGCGCGATGACGTGGCGCCGGATCTGGTCGTCGGGGTCGAGCGCGTAGCCGCGTTCCACTGGCAGGCGGCCCTCGTCGATCGCGCGGTAGTAGGCGCTGAGCTTCTTCGTGTTCTGCGTGAACGCGCCCGCCACGTCGCCGATCGCCGAGACACCGAGGCCGACGAGATCGGGCGCCGGACGCGTGGTGTAGCCCATGAAGTTGCGGTGCAGCGTCCCCGTCGCCGCGGCGCGGGCCAGGTCGTCTCCGGGCAGCGCGAAGTGGTCCATGCCGATGGCGACGTACCCGGCGTCGATCAGACGCTGCCGCGCGTCGACGAACAGACGCAGCTTCTGGTCCGCCGACGGCAGGTCCTCGACGCGCAGCAGTTTCTGGTGCGCGCGAATCCATGGCACGTGCGCGAAGGAGTACGCGGCGATGCGGTCTGGCCGCAGCGCGATGACCGTGTCGATGGTCCGCGCGAACGACGCGTCGGTCTGCTTCGGGAGGCCGTAGATCAGATCGACGTTGATGGAAGCGAACCCGAGCTGCCGCGCGTGGTGGATGAGCGCGCGCGTCGCCGCCACGCCCTGCACACGGTTGACCGCCTGCTGCACGTCATCGTCGAAGTCCTGCACGCCGAGCGAGAGGCGCGAGAAGCCGAGGGCACGCAGCACCTCGAGCTGTTCGAATGACGTCACGCGCGGATCGACTTCGATGGCCCGTTCGCCGGAGGCCTCGATGTCGAACGAGTCGCACACCGCGGCGTGGAGGCCGCGCATCTGGTCGGGCGAGAGATAGCTCGGTGTGCCGCCGCCCCAGTGGTACTGCACCACGTGCCGGCGGCGACCGAGGCGCTCGGCGACCATGCGCAGTTCCCGAACGAGATACGTCAGGTATTCGGCGGCCACGTGGCGCTTGCGCGTGACGATGACCGAGCAGCCGCAAAAGGCGCAGCGCGACTCGCAGAAGGGCAGGTGGAGATACAGGGAGAGCGGCGCGTCGGCGTTGGTGGCGGCGCGAGACAGATGCGCGTCGTAGTCGGCGGCGCCGAACCCGGAGTGGAACTCGACGGCGGTCGGGTACGAGGTGTAGCGCGGCCCCGGCTTGTCGTACCGGTGCAGCAGATCGACCGTGACAGCAGGGTTGTCGAAATCCCCGGGTGCGACGGTCGCACCCGGGGCGGGCAGTGGGGAGGTCAGGTCCTGCGGGGAGGATGCCACTGCCACGAGCGTCCCCGGTGCAAGCATCGAGCCACGCATGAATCGCACGCCCGCCGGCACTCAGCCGTGTGCGCAGGCAGCCCGTGCGGAATTCTCCGCCGATGCGGGGAATACTTGGAATGCCGCGATGCCGAATGCCGAATGCGGGGCCGGGCTCGGAGAGCCCTACCTCCTGAGCCGCCCATGAACCCGTTCTCCGACCGTCACATGGCCATCGGCTACGCGCGGGCGCGGCCCGGGGTACACCCACATGTGATCGCGCTGCTCGACGACTGGCTCAGCGGGCGGCGGTTCGATCGGGTTCTTGACGTGGGGTGCGGGGCGGGGTTGTCGACGCGTCCGTTACTCGGGCTCGCCCGCGCGTGCGTCGCCATCGACCCGTCCGAGGCGATGGTGGCGGCTGCGCGACAAGTGGTGCCGGAGGCCGTGTCACTCGTGGCGGCAGCGGAAGCCATCCCGCTGCCCGATCGCGCCATCGGCCTCGCCACCGCAGCCGGCTCGCTCAATTTCGCGCGCGATCTCGACGCCTGCTGGCCAGAACTCGCCCGCGTCATCGAGCCAGACGGCGTGCTCGCCGTGTACGACTTCTCCGTCGCACGGACGTTCGCCAGCGGCGACACCACGGGGCTCGTTCGGGCGTTCGGCGCGTTCGCGGGGCGGTACCCGAGTCCGGTCAGTCAGGCGATTCCCCTGTCTCCGGCGATTCTGGCCGACAGGGCTCCGGCGTTCCGCCTGATGCGCGGCGAATCGTTCGCCCTGCCGCTGCCGCTCACCGCAGACACCTACGTGCGGTACCTCCTGACCGAGACGAACGTCCACGCCGCCATCCGCCGCGGCGTGCCCGTCGAGGACGTGGAAACCTGGCTGACGACGCACGTCGCCCCGCTGTTCGAGGGCGTTCAGAGGGACCTCCTGTTCGAGGGCTACCTCGCGGTCCTGACACCACGAGCGTGATCACGACCGGCAACCGGCAACCGGCAACCGGTTGACGGGCGTCGCTGCCGGACGGCCTGCCCCGCCGTAGTGCGCCAGCGCGGAGATGTCCGGTTGCCGGTTGCCCATTGCCGGTTGCCGGTTGCCGGTTGCCGACTGTATCCCCACCTGAGGTACAGTTGTCGTGCTTCACCTCATGCGTCACTGGTCCGCTCTCACCGTCGCCACGGTGCTGTGGGTGGCCGTTCCTGCCGTACACGCCCAGGAAGGCCCGACAGCCACCTCGTCTCCGATCGCGTCGCCCACCGCCCTGCCGGAGGAACTCGATGCATCGCCTCCGGGGGTCCACGAGTCCGCGGCGACCACGCTGCGGCAGGCGCCCGAGATACGATTGCCCGGGGCGCTCGCGCCCAGACGACATGCGGCGCCCTCGGTGGGCTCCCTCATCAGCGAGCTCCCGTTCGACTTCCGCGCGGCGGCAAGTACCGACAACGCCATCATCATGCTGTCGGCGAGCGCGTCGGCGTCGCTGATGCACCCCTACGATCAGCGGATCACCGCGCGCCTGACGTCTTCCCCCTCGCTCGACACGTTCTTCGCGCCTGGCAAACTGGCGGGCGGATTCGCGGTGCAGTTCGGTGGTGCGTGGGCGGCGTACGGCCTCGGACGCGTCGTGGGCAACGAGCGCCTTGCCATGGTCGGCGCCGACCTCGTTCGCGCGCAGATCGTCAACTCGGTGTTCACGCAGGGACTCAAACTGAGCGTCGGTCGCTCGCGTCCGGACGGCGACGCGTGGTCCTTCCCGTCGGGCCACACCTCCGGCACCTTCGCCAACGCAGCCGTGCTGCACCGGCATTTCGGTTGGAAGGTCGGCGCGCCGATGTACGCGCTGGCCACGTACGTGGCCGCCTCGCGCATCCAGGAGCGCCGGCATTTCGCGAGCGACGTCCTCTTCGGCGCAGGCGTCGGGTTGATCTCGGGACGAGCCGTGACCGTCGGACGCGGCCGCGCGCGATTCGCCGCAGCCCCTATGGGCCTCCCCGGCGGCGCCGGCATCACCTTCACGCGCATCGATTGAAGCGGGCCGCAATACCACGGTGTCACTGCGGGACTTCCCGCCTTCGCCGAGGGCGACGGCGCGGCAGGCCGCCCGGCGGACGGCGATCACGGACTGCCGGACGACTTGTCCGCCGTAGCCCGCAGGGCGAAGGTGGAAATCCGACGGCTACACCTTGATGAGGGAACCGGCCCGCCGGATGGCCGGCCGTGCCGTTCAACGACGCAGGGCAGCGGCGAACGCGGCGGCGCTGGTGAGGCGCGCGGAGCGGCGAGGGTGCAGCGCACGCGACAGCACGTCGGCGACATCTGGCGGGATCCCCGGAGCGAGCGCGCGCACGTCGACACGGTCGCGGCACCGGATCTGCCGCAGCACGCCGGCAGGCGTCCGCGTCGCGAACGGATGCACGCCCGTCATCATCTCGACGGTCGTCACGGCCAGCGCCCAGACATCGTCGTGCTCCCCCGGTGGCGCGCCGTCGATGGCGTCGGGCGAGAGGTAACGCGGCGTCCCGGCAACCGACGTCTCCGTACGATCGGCCGTCCACCGGGTGAGACCGAAATCGAGCAGCTTCGGCAGGCCGTGACTGTCGAACGCGATGTTGGCCGGCTTGACGTCGCGGTGCAGCCAGCCGCGCGCGTGGAGTGCAGCGAGGACATCGGCGATCGACGCGCCAAGCGCGATCGCATCAGGGACGGCGAGCGGTCCATGCGCCAGCCGCTCCGAGAGCGTGCCGCCGGGCAGATACTCCACGACGAGCACGGGCGTCTCCCGCCACTCCTCCAGTCCGTAGAGCACGGCCACCTGCGGATGGTCGATCGCCGCCATCGCGCGCGCCTCGGCGCGGATGCCGTCCAGGGCAGCAGGCGCGAGCCCGGGAGGCGTCTTCAGCACGACCAACCGATCGAGACGTCTGTCGCGCGCGAGATACGCCACGCCCATCCCGCCACGCCCGATACGACGTATCACGTCGAATCCATGCAGCCGCACGGGCAACGCCGCGGCGACCAGACCCGTCCCGCGTGCGCATGTGCACGTGCCGGCATGCTCGCGAATCGCACCGCAGTCGCCGCACTCGAAGGCCACGTCGGCGGCGCCCTCGCCGCGCGCGTCACATGTACGCCCGCACGTCGCCAACGCCACCGCCGCCATGTTCGCCGCCACGCCAAGACACGCACGGTCGGCGCGCGTGTGAGGCCGCCCGTCATGCCGCCGTCCCACGAGCACGCCGGCGAGTGGACGCCCATGCGGCGACGCGATGGGCACGAGCGCCGCCACGCCGAACCGCGCAAGCCACTCGCGATCCGACACGGGCAGCAACGCGTAAGCCAGAGACGAGGTATCGACGCGAACCGTCGTGCCGCCGCACAACAGCGCGCTGGTGGCCGACTGCGGGTCGAGTGCCGGCCCGTCTCCGGCCAGCGTCCGCCACGCGCGTCCGTCCAGCGTGAGTACGGCCACGACCGGAGCGCTGACGATCGACGGCAGGTGACGATGGAGAGCGGCGGCAATCTCGCGAGGCGAACGGGCACGATGCGTGTCGCTCGCGAGCACGGCAAGAGCATCGGTGACGCGACTGGCTCGAACACCCCCTCTCGCACGACCGAGGCGCATCGATGCGCGCAGATACACGGACACGCGCGTACACAAGCGATCGAACGTCGACGGCGTGCTGTCGGGCGATACGGCGATCCCTGCCAGCAGGCGCATCTGGCGCACGCGGGCGTCGGTCTCCACAGGCGCGTCTCCGGAGGGCGACGAACCGTCGATGAAGGCCGTCACCGCACCGCGGAGTGCCAGACCGCCATCACGCATGAGCCATCTCGCGCGCAAGGCGTTCGAGCGCTCGTCGCAGCGCAACCCGCGCCGTGTCCACGCGCGGACGATTGGTCATGAAGGCGAGCTGATCGAGCGAGTACCCGAGTTCGACGCGAGCCACCACGAGCCGCCTGTCCGTCGGACGCAGCCGAGCAAGCGCGTCCCTGTATCGGGACTCCGTCTGATGTGCCACCGCCTCGTCGAGCGGCGACGGCTGCCTGTCGGCATGACAGTCGTCGACGACCTCGGCAACGCCGCGACGCGCGATGCGGCGGAACTCGTCGTTGATGCGGTTGTCCACCGCGCGGCGCAGGTACGCCTGCAGCGCACGATGCCCCTGCGGCTCGAACTCGTCGAGCCGGCGCAGCGTCTGCACCACGGCGTCCTGCACGAGATCGGCGGTGTCGGCCATGGTGCGCGCCCATCGCGGCAGTCGTCCTCGTGCCCATCGCTGCAACGGACCGACGTGCGGGGCGAACAGTCCGTGCAGCGCAGACGCGTCGCCGCCGCGCGCACGCTGCAACAGGTGCCGGAAGGCCTGTCCCGTGGCGGACGCGGTGACGGCGAAGGGATGATGATCTCGATTGACGACGCGCACGATGGCAGCTCCGGTCGAGGACGCCTGGTGAGACCGACGACACCGCAACGTTTCGCAGACGCGACGCCACGCACCCGGCAGTGCGCACACTCCCGGCAGGCACGGGGCCCACGCGCGACTTGGCTGTGATCGAGAACAACGACGAGCGCGAGACGAGCGAACGCGCGGCGCGCGCGTCAGTCGAGGAACGGCTCGACGAGCACGTTCCAGAGCGCGTATCCCTTCGCCGACAGATGCAGCCCATCAGCAATGAAGAGATCCGCGCGCGGCTTGCCGTCCCAGCCGATCATCGGACCATCCACGTCGACGAAACCGAGCCGACCGTCGGCATCGCAAAGCGTGCGGATCCGCGCGTTGGCGTCGCGCACCTTGTCGACGATGGCCCAGCGCGCGAGGCTCGGCTTGATGGCCACAAACGCGATGCGCGTGGCGGGCAGTGACCCGTGGATGGCCGCGACGAACGCCTGGAAGTCCGCGAACACCTGTGCGGGCGATCGCCCGGCGGCGAGATCGTTGTCGCCCGCGTAGAAGATGACCGTGCGAGGCGTGTGCCGCAGCACGAGCCGCTCGACGTGGCGAACCGAGTCTGGAATCTGCGAACCGCCGAATCCGCGATTGAGCACGGGCCGACCCGGAAACGCGGCGCCGAGATCCCACAACCTGATGCTCGAACTGCCGACGAACACGAGGCCACCCGCCGCGAACGGCCGCGCCTCATCGTCGGCGGCGAAAGCCGCCATGTCCTTCGCCCATCGATCCGCATCGGCGATCTGCGTCGCCGACGCACCCTGTGCCAGGACCGCGCGCGACGCCCCGCACGCCGCCACGATGCCGCACGCCATCGCCGTCATCACGTCTCGTCGTGTCACGTCTCGCGTCTCCCCCGCCGGCACACTATACTGCGCGGATGGTCATCACGCCGGAGGCCGCCCCCGCAAACGGGCACGGGTCCGGCACCTCCCGAACGCCGATGCCCACGCGACGCGAGTTCCTGGCGGCAGCAACGATCCCGGCGGTCCTGGGAACCCATGGCGTCGTGTCGACCGCGCCAGCGGCGCATGCCTCCGTCGTGCCCGGGCTGCCGAGCCGCATCAAGACGAGCTGCAACCTGTACTCGTTCAACGGCCCGCTCACGCGCGGCGAGATGACGCTCGAACAGGTGATCGAGTACTGCGCCGAAATCGGGTTCGACGCGGTGGACCCGACCGGCTACTACTTCACGGGCTATCCGTCAGTGCCGGCTGACGAATTGATCCACCGCATCAAGCATCTCGCGTTCAGCATGGGCCTGGCCATCAGCGGCACCGGCGTGCGCAACGACTTCGCCGTGCCGGACGCCGTGAAGCGCGACGCCGACGTGGCGCACGTCAGTCGGTGGGTGGACGTGGCCGCCAGGCTCGGCGCGCCCGTGCTTCGCGTGTTCGACGGCCGCGTGATGCCCCCGGACGTGTCGAAGGCCACGGTGATGGACTGGATCGTCGATGGCATCCGGCGCTGCGTCGACGCCGCCCGGGCGCGCGGCGTGATCATCGTGCTGCAGAACCACAACGATGCCCTGAAGGAGGCCGGCGATTACCTGACGATTCGGGAGCGCATCCCCTCGCCGTGGTTCGGGCTGAACGTGGACATCGGCAGCCTCAGGCTGACTGACGACCCGTATGCCGAGATCGCGACACTCGCGCCGCACGCGTGCACGTGGCAGGTGAAGGAACTGGTGTACCGCCGCAACGTCGAAGAGCGCGTGGACCTGCGGCAGATCGCGCGCATCCTCCGCGACGCCCGCTATCGCGGATACGTGCCCATCGAGACGCTGGGGCCGGAAGATCCGAGAATCACGGTACGCGCCTTCCTCGACGAGTTCCGCGCGGCCGTCGGCGTCGCCTGATCGCTCGCCCCGCATGCCTCGCACGCTCGCCGACACCCTGCGCCCCTTCGTCTCTGTCACCACACAGGCGCGCGGCGACGCGTACAGCCGTCAGGGGCGCGTCGCGATCGTCCACGCGAACCCCGCGAGCGTCTCGGCGCGCGTCAAGGGTTCCACGCTGTACGAGGTGTCGCTCGACATCGAGGACGGCTGGCTCGTCCCGTCGTGCGACTGCCCCTACTTCGACTCCGCGCTCGGCCCGTGCAAGCACCTCTGGGCGCTCGCGGTCACCGCAGACAGGCAGCGCATCGTCGTTGTCCCCCCCGATCTCGAACTCGACGTCTCGGGCGCTGTCGGGGACTGGCGGTCCTACGACGCCTCGCCGACACCGCGGCACACCCGCGCGGCGCCCGCCGCGTGGGAGACGTTCCTCGCCGCGCTTCCACCACCACCAGGCGCGCCGGCCGCGTCAGGGGCATTGGCCGAGGGCGAACTGATCTACGTCTTCGATCCGCTGCGATCCACCGACACGCAGGGGCTGCACATCGAACTGCAGCGGCGGCAGCGCAAGAAGAACGGGGAGTGGGCCAAACCGCGCGACGCCACGCTGACGCGCAGTCAACTGCGGCATCTGCCCAACGAGGCCGACCGCGACATCCTCGAGCGTGTGTGCGGTGCCGATTCGGCGTGGGCCGCCGCATGGAACTACGGCGGCTCGCTGCCGCTGCAGTCGCCGTTCGTGCTCACGCCCGCGCTGCAGCGCGACCTCGCCGAGCGCCTGTGCGCCACGGGACGGCTGATGCTTCGCCTGCCGCGCGAACACGGCCAGGTCTCGCTCGAGCCGATCCGCTGGCTCGACGATCCGGCCACCTTCCGCCTCGTCATCACGGGGACGGCCGGCACCGGCTATCACGTGGACGGCGTCTTCGAGCAGTCCGCGCGCGAACGCCCGTTCGACGAGGCGTGGTTCGTGACGCTGGCGGTGGTGCTCTGGCGCGGTACTGCGACGGAGCCGCCCGCCATGTCGCTGTTCGACGCGGGAGGGTCCGAGCGCTGGCTGGCGAGCCTGCTCGCCACGGGAGCCGTGGACGTGCCCGCCAAGGGCGCCCCGAAGCTCCTCGAAGCCATCGCAACGACACCCCGCGCGCGCATCACGAGCCCCGACGACCTGCACCTCGACGTCCACGAAGAACGGCCGCAGCCGATCGCACGGATCGCGCGGCCCGCGGCGCGCGCCGCGTGGACCGCGGCGCGGTTGTCGCTCACGGTGGCGTTCGCGTACGGCCCCGTGGAGGTCGCCGCGGGTGCGCCGGCACTCACGGTGTTCGACGCCGCGGCACGCGCCGTGTGGCAGCGCGACCCGGCGGCGGAACAGCGCGCGCTGGACGAACTGGTCAGCCTTGGCGTACGCGATCTCCAGGCCTCGCGCACGCTGCCGTGGGATGCGCGCATGCACCTGGCCAACGCCGGGGGCGGACGCCCGTTCGACATGCCCGAGTCGGCCCTGCCGCTCGTGGTGCGTGAGCTCACCAGGCGAGGCTGGCGCGTCGAGGCCGATGGTCGGGTGTACCGTCGCCCCGGCACGTGGACGCTCGGCATCAGCTCCGGCATCGACTGGTTCGAACTGCGCGGCGAGGTGGACTTCGGCGGCGAGCGTGCGCACCTGCCTGCCCTGCTGGCCGCCGCACGCAGGGGCGACACGTTCGTGACGCTGGGCGACGGATCGTTCGGCCTGCTGCCCGATGAATGGCTCGCGCGGTCACTGCGCCTGGCCGCCGTCGGCGAGATCGAGGGCGATCACATCCGCTTCCAGCCGTCGCAGGCCGCGCTCATCGACGCCTGGCTCGCCGAGCAGCCCGCCGTCACGTGGGACGAGCCGTTCGCCCGCCTGCGCGACGAGCTCGCGCACTTTGCGGGCATCGCACCACTGGACCCGCCACCGACGTTCACCGGCGCGCTGCGCGGCTATCAGCGCGACGCGCTCGGCTGGTTCGCGTTCCTGCGGCGCTTCGGCTTCGGTGGGTGCCTGGCCGACGAGATGGGCCTCGGCAAGACGGTGATGGTACTGGCGGCGCTCGAAGCCCGGCGGCTCGAACGACAGACGGACGGGACGCCCCATCGTCCCTCGCTCATCGTCGTACCGCGATCGCTGGTGTTCAACTGGCTGCAGGAGGCCGCGCGCTTCGCGCCGGGGCTGCGGATGCTCGACGCGACGGGTGGCAGGCGTGGCGAGGCGTTCGACACGCTGGGCGAGCACGACGTGGTGGTGGTCACGTACGGCACGCTGCGGCGCGACATCGGCCGGCTCAAGGACATCACGTTCGACTACGCGATCCTCGACGAGGCGCAGGCGATCAAGAACGCGCGCACGGCCGCCGCGCGATCGGCCCGTTTGCTGAAGGCCTCGCACCGACTCGCGCTGAGCGGCACACCCGTCGAGAATCACCTCGGCGAGTTGTGGAGCCTGTTCGAGTTCCTGAACCCGGGCATGCTCGGATCGGCGACGGCGTTCACCGGCGCGCGCACGGTCGATGGCCTTGACGATGAGGAGATGCTGACGATCGTCGGACGTGGGCTGCGGCCGTTCATCCTGCGGCGGACGAAGGAACAGGTGGCCTCCGAACTGCCGCCGCGCACCGAACAGACGCTGTTCTGCGATCTCGAACCGGCACAGCGCGCGTTGTACGACGAGTTGCGCGCGCACTATCACACCAGGCTGCTCGGCAAGGGCGCAACCGGGGATGGCACACAGCAATCGGCCATTCACGTCCTCGAGGCGCTGCTGCGCCTCCGGCAGGCGGCGTGCCATCCGGGGCTGGTCGACGAGGCGCGTGCCAAGGATCCGTCGGCGAAGCTGGACATGCTGCTGCCGCGGCTGCAGGAACTGGTCGAGGATGGCCGCAAGGTGCTGGTCTTCTCGCAGTTCACGTCGCTGCTCGCCCTGCTCCGCGATCGACTCGACGCGTCAGGACTCACCTACGAATACCTCGACGGCCGCACGCGCAACCGCGCGGCGCGTGTCGAACGCTTCCAGCAGGGCCCTTGCCCGCTGTTCCTCATCAGCCTGAAGGCGGGCGGGCTCGGCCTGAACCTCACGGCCGCCGACTACGTGTTCCTGCTCGACCCGTGGTGGAACCCCGCCGTGGAGGCGCAGGCCATCGATCGCGCGCACCGCATCGGCCAGACGCGCGCCGTGTTCGCCTACCGCCTGATCGCGCGCGACACCGTCGAGGAGAAGGTGCTGCAACTCCAGGCCAGCAAGCGCCACCTCGCCGACGCCGTCGTCTCGGCCGACACCACACTGCTGCGCGATCTCAAGCGCGAGGATCTCGAGCTGTTGTTGTCGTGACGACCGCGTCGAGGTCGCTGAACGCGCGCCGCCAGACGACCGGCGTCGTGCACAGGTTCTTGCTCCCAGGCCGCTCGTCCCGGGTGAACGACATCGGGCAGTTCTCGATGCCGATGCGCACGCCAAAAGTCGGTGACGTCGACGTGGGTGACGCCGGCGAACGTGCGTTGATGCAGCTTTCCTGCTTCCTGCCTTCCTGCTTCAGGGCAGCCTCGTGCTCTGCCACGCCACCATCTGCCAGCGGCCGTCGCGCAGCACCCAGACGTCGGTGAAGCGCAACTGGTTGTCCAGCGCCTGGCCGCGCGCGGTCACCTTGAATCGTCCGGCGCCGGTGATCACGGCCGTCGTGCCGTACACCCGCACCTGCACGTCGCGCGACTCGATCGACTCGTACTTGACTTGGCCGCTGCGCATGCTCTCGATGTAGGTGGTCTTGGTGTCCACGGCCGCACTCGAGTGCGTGTAGGTGAGGTCGTCGCCGAGCAGCGCATCGAGCGCCTTGAAATCGTTGGTCGTCTGGGCCTTGAAGCGCGCCATCTCGGCGGCCTTCACCGCCTCGGCCGCGCCGCCCTGGGCTGCCGGTTGGACGTACGCCATGGTCACCGCCGCGAGAAGGGTCACGCCGGTCGCCGCAAGCATCTTCAGCATGGCGCACATCTTACCTGCTTGCGACCGACCTGTGGACAAGCGTTCGCATTCGGCGTTCGGCGTTCTACAATCCGCCGCACATGGATCGCGGAACACGCGCGACGCCGGAGAACCGCGGCGCCGAGGCCGCCGCCCGCTTTCGGGGCGAGGGGTCGACGCCGTCTGGACAGCCCTTGGATCGACGGCCTCGCCGTGTCTTCGAACTCGAGGATTACCTGCTGGCCGGCTGGATCCTGCTCGTCGAGTTTGGCCTGCGGCGAATGGCCGGCAACGTCGATGGCACCCTGAACCCCTTGTCCTGCGCATGATCCTCATGGACCGTGGAGACGCGGCTCCGCTGGCTGCGCGAGATGGGATTCGCCGATGTGGACTGCCACTGGAAGTGGCGGGAGTTCGCGCTGCTCGGGGGACAACGACAACGGCAGTGCTCACCCGAACTCGTACAGGGCGAGGCGGTGATACAGCTGCTTGCGTGACAGGCCGAGCAGCGTCGCGGCGCGTGACTTGTTCCCCCGGGTCTCGCGCAGCGCACGTTCGATCAACTGACGCTCCATCGCGTGCACGTTCGTCGTCGTGGCGATCGTGCGCGGCGCGTGCAGGTCGAGGCCGAGGTGCTCGGCGGCGATCAATCCCCCTTCGGCGACGATGGCGGCGCGTTCGAGGGCGTTGCGGAGCTCGCGCGCGTTGCCGCGCCAGGGATGCGCGAGGAGCGCGGCCTTCGCGTCGTGCGTGAGGCCCGCGGGTGCCCGCCCGAGCGACGCCGACAGGTCATCCAGGTACTGCGCGGTGAGCGCGAGGATGTCCTCGGGACGCTCGCGCAACGGCGGGATCCGGATCCCGAAGACGTGCAGCCGGTAGTAGAGATCGTCGCGGAAGTCGCCGCGCTCCATCGCGACGCGCAGGTCGCGGTTGGTCGCGGCGACGAGCCTGATGTCGGCCTTCACGGGGCGCGTGCCCCCGAGCCGGGTGAACTCCCGCTCCTGGAGCACGCGCAACAGCTTCACCTGCGCCGACGGCGTCATCTCCCCCACTTCGTCGAGCAGCAGCACGCCTCCCGCCGCCGCTTCGATCTGTCCCACGCGTCGCTGCTGTGCGCCGGTGAACGCGCCACGCTCGAAGCCGAACAGTTCCGATTCGAGCAATTGCTCCGGCAGCGCCGCGCAGTTGACGGCCACGAACGGACCGTGCCGGCGTCCTGACACGCGGTGGATGTACCGCGCAAGCACTGCCTTGCCTGTCCCTGACTCCCCCGTCAGCATGACGGTGGTCTCGGTCGCGGCCACCTGCGTCGCGGCGTTGACCACCTGCATCCACGCCTGCGACGTGCCGGCCATCCGTCCGAGCCCGCGGCTCGAGTCGAGCGCGTCCGACAGCGCACGCACGCGCCGCTCCAGCCGCTGCGCGCGCGCTCGTGCTTCCCTCGTCTGTTCGGCTGCCTCCGCAAGCTGCTCGTGCGACAGCCCCAGTGCCATGTGCAGCGCGATGTGCCGCGCCACGGGGACGTCGCGCTCCGAATAGGCCCCCGGCGTGCGCGACCAGAAGTGCAGCGCGCACCGCTGCTGTCCTGCGCGCACGACCACCGACATCACCGCGCGATACCCCGACTCGCGCAGGCGCTCGCCGTAGTCGGCCGGCTCGAGCGCGGCCCATGGCGCGTCGAGCGTGGTGATGTCGTCGACGATGCGGGACCAGCCGTCCTGGAGGGTGGCGATCTCCGCGCTGCTGATGCGGATGAGCGCCGGCCCATCCTCGTTCGAGAACGCGTGCGCCACCAGCGCGCGCGCATCGTCATGGCGCGTCATCACCAGCCTGTCGTGCGGCAGGACGTCTCGCACCGTCTCGGACACCTGCGGGAACACCTCCCTGATGTCCAGCACCGAGCCGACGAGTTCGAGCAGGCGTTCGGAGACTTCGATGGGCAGCGCCATCTGATTCATCGGATTGTACCCACAGGCACATGTTGCGCCTATAGGCGCACATTAGGTTCATGAATGAATGGCCATGCTGGTAGACACGTCTTTATTTTTCTGATGTTTACAAGGACTGACGGCCTCTGGCTGGAGAATTGCTTCATAAGTGAACATGATCGTGCGTTCTCTCCTGCCCGGCCTCCTGCTGGCCCTTGCCCTGCCTGTCGCCTGCGCGCGCTCGGAAGCGCCGCCTCCGCCACAGGCGCCCCCACCGCCAACGGTTCCCGTCGTCGAGGTACAACCCGAAACCGTGGCCGTGGAACGCGAGTGGGTCGCGACGCTCGACGGCCACGTCAACGCGCAGATTCGACCGCAGGTGAGCGGCTATCTCGTGCGCCGGCTGTACACCGAAGGTGCGCCCGTGAAGAAGGGCGCCGTGCTGTTCGAGATCGACGCGCGGACGTTCACCGTGGCGTTCGCACAGGCGGAGGCGCGGCTCGCGGAGGCACGCGCGCAACTGGGACGCGCGGATCGCGACGTGGCGCGCAACACGCCGCTCGCGCAGGAGCGCGCCATCGCGCAGAGCCAGCTCGACAACGACATCCAGGCCCAGCTCGCCGGACAGGCCGCCGTCAAGGCCGCCGAAGCCGCCGTCGACGCGGCCCGCCTGAACGTCGAGTTCACGCGCGTGCGTTCGCTCGTCGACGGCGTGGCCGCGATCGCGAACGCGCAGATCGGCGATCTCGTCGGTCCGCAGACGCTGCTCACCACCGTGTCGCAGGTCGATCCGATTCGCGCGTACTTCTCGCTCAGCGAACGCGAGTACCTGGAACTCGCCGACGCCATCAACTCGACGGCGGCGTCGCGGCTCTGGAGCACGGGCTCCGGCGTCCAGCTCACGCTCGCCGACGGCGTGACGTATCCGCAGCGCGGCCGCTTCCTCGCCGCCGATCGACAGATCGACGCGCGCACGGGCACGCTGCGCCTGAGCGCGACGTTCCCGAATCCCCGCGGTGTCCTGCGTCCCGGCCAGTACGGTCGCGTGCGCGTCGACGCACGAACGGTCACCGATGCGTTACTCGTCCCGCAGCGCGCGGTCACCGAGGTGCAGAGCGGCACGCAGGTGCGCATCGTTGCCGCAGACGGGAAGGTGGAAGTCCGCCACGTGCAGATGGGTGCGCGCGTGGGTTCGCGCTGGCTCGTCGAGCGCGGACTCGCCGCAGGCGACCGCGTCATCGTCGATGCCGGGCAACTCGCCGCAGGCACGGTGGTGAAGACGACGCCCTATGTCGAGCCCCGAGCGACGGCAGCAGCGGCAGCGCCAGGTGCGGCCCCTTCGGCCGCGACGACGGGGGGGCGCTGATCATGGCGGAGTTCTTCATCCGCCGGCCGATCGTGGCGATCGTCATCGCGATCGTGACGGTCATCGCCGGCATCGTCTCGGTGCGATCGCTTCCCGTCGCGCAGTTCCCCGACATCGTGCCGCCGCAGATCATCGTCACCGGCACGTACACCGGCGCCGACGCCGAAACCATCGAGCAGTCGGTGGCCACGCCGCTCGAACAGCAGATGAACGGCGTGGACGACATGCTGTACATGCAGTCGACCAACGGCAACGACGGGTCGATGCAGCTCACCGTCACGTTCGACATCGAGACCGATCCGAACATCGATCAGGTCAACGTGCAGAACCGCGTGTCGCAGGCGCAGCCGAACCTGCCGACGGAAGTGACGCAGTTCGGCTTCACCATGCGCAAGTCGACGGGCCTGCCGATGATGATGGTGTCGCTGTACTCGCCGTCGAACGAGCACGACGCGCTGTACCTGGCCAACTACGCCAACATCAACATCATCGACGCGCTGTACCGCGTGAGCGGCGTGGGCGACGTGCGCGTGTTCGGCGCGGGCGAGTACGCAATGCGCATCTGGCTCCAGCCGGATCGCCTCGCGTCGATGGCACTGACGATCCCGGAGGTTGCGCGCGCCGTGCAGCAACAGAGCTCGGTGAACCCCGCGGGGCAGGTGGGCGGACGTCCGGGTCCGGCGGACCAGGAGTTCACGTACACGGTCAGGGCACGAGGCCGGCTTCAGGCGGCCGAGGAGTTCGGCGCGATCGTGCTGCGCACCAACGCCGACGGGTCGCTCGTCCACCTGCGCGACGTGGCGCGCGTCGAGCTCGGCGCGCTCAACTACCAGCAGATCGGCAGGTCCAACGGTCAGCCGGGCGTCGGCGTCGCGGTGTTCCAGGCGCCGGGCTCGAACGCGCTCGACGTCGCCGCCGGCGTGCGCGAGGTGATGACCGTCCTGCGCGAACGATTTCCGGAAGGCGTCGACTACCGCTACACGCTCGACACCACCGCGCCCGTCTCGGAAGGCATCAAGGAGATCACCAAGACGCTCGTCGAGGCGATGATCCTCGTCATCCTCGTCGTGTTCCTGTTCCTCCAGAACTGGCGCGCCACGCTGATCCCGATGCTTGCCGTGCCCGTGTCGCTCATCGGCACGTTCGCGGTCTTTCCCCTGCTCGGCTTCTCGGTCAACACGCTGTCGCTCTTCGGGCTCGTGCTCGCCATCGGCCTCGTCGTGGACGACGCGATCGTCGTGGTGGAGGCGGTGGAACAGCACATCGAGCACGGCATGAGTCCTCGCGAGGCCACGGTCAAGGCGATGAAGGAAGTCTCCGGCCCCGTCATCGGCATCGCGCTGATCCTCGCGTCGGTGTTCGTGCCCATCGGCCTGATGGGCGGCATCCAGGGACGCCTGAACCAGCAGTTCGCGATCACGATCGCCGTCTCTGTGCTGATCTCGGCCTTCAACGCGCTGACACTGTCGCCCGCGCTCTCGGCGATGCTGCTGCGCCCGCGCCGCGAGTCGCGCGGATGGCTCGGCCGGATCTTCGGCGCGATCAACCGCTGGCTCGAACGCATGACGCGCGGCTACGTGTCGCTGAGCCACGGCCTGATCCGCAAGCCCCTCATCGGTCTCGCCGTACTCCTGGCCTTCTTCGCGATGACGGCCGGCCTCGGACGCAGGCTCCCCACGAGCTTCCTTCCCGAAGAGGACTACGGTTACTTCCTGCTCAACATCCAGTTGCCACCCGCGGCATCGCTCGATCGTACCGACGCCGTCACGCGCAAGGTCGACGATCTGCTGGCGCGCACCGAGGGCGTCCGCAACTTCAACACCATCGTCGGCTTCAGCCTGATCACGCGCGTGACGGCGCCCAACAACGCGTTCTATTTCGTGCAGCTCGCGCCATGGAGCGAACGCGAGGGACCGGGACAGGACGCGCGATCGATCGTCAATCGCCTGAACGGCGCCCTGCGCACGACGGCGCCTGAAGCGGTGGCGTTCGCCATCATGCCGCCCGCGATTCCAGGGCTTGGATCCCAGGGCGGCTTCTCGCTCTGGCTGCAGGATCGCGGCGGCGCGTCGGTCGAGGACGTCAATCGCGAACTGCAGCAGTTCCTGACCGCCGCGCGTGCGCGTCCCGAACTGGCGGGCGTCACGTCGCCGTTCAGCGCCAACGTGCCGCAGGTGTACGCCAACGTCGATCGCGAGAAGGCGCTGCGACAGGGACTCGCACTCGGCGACGTCTACCAGACGATGCAGGCGTATCTGGGTGGGCTGTACATCAACCAGTTCAACGCGTTCGGACGTCAGTGGCGCGTCTTCCTCCAGGCCGAAGGCGACACGCGCTCGAGCCCGGATCAAATCGGCCAGTTCTACGTACGCAACGACTCGGGCGGCATGGTGCCGCTGTCGGCGGTGCAAACGCTCTCGCCGACGTTCGGGCCGCAGTTCACCAATCGCTTCAACGTCTATCGCGCCGTGCAGGTGAACGGCGCCGCGGCACCCGGCTACAGCTCCGGACAAGCGATGACCGCGCTCGAAGAGGTGGCGCGCGCCACGCTGTCGCCGACGTTCAGCTACGACTGGGCCGACCTCTCCTTCCAGGAGAAACGCGCGGCAGGCTCCACGCAGACGACGTTCGCGCTGTCGCTCGTCTTCGTGTTCCTGATTCTCGCGGCGCTGTACGAGAGCTGGTCGTTGCCGTTCTCCGTGCTGCTCACCGTGCCCATCGCCGTCTTCGGTGCGTTCGTAGGCCTGTTGATGCGCGGACTCGATCTCGACGTCTACGGACAGATCGGCGTCGTCATGCTGATCGGTCTCGCGGCCAAGAACGCGATCCTCATCGTGGAGTTCGCCAAGTATCGGCTGGAGGAAGGCAGGCCGCTCGTCGAGGCCGCGCTCGAAGGCGCGCGTACACGCCTGCGGCCGATCCTGATGACGTCGTTCGCGTTCATTCTGGGTTGTGCTCCGCTGTGGGCCGCGCAGGGTTCCGGCGCCGCCGCGCGCCGCATCCTCGGCACCGTGGTGATCACGGGCATGCTCGCCGCGACGCTCATCGCGATCTTCCTCATCCCTCTCTTGTTCGTGCTGTTCGAGCGACTGGCCGAGCGCCTCAGCGGCGCGCCCGTCGTGCACACGCCATCGGAGTTCTCGTCGTGATCACGTCATCTCTGTATCAGAGCGGGCACCGGGCACCGGGCATCGGGCACCGGACAGCCGGGGACCGAGCGTCAGGTCTGCTCACACCACGGCGTTCGTTGTCGGTCATCGCGTTGCTGCTCACGACGATGGTCGTGGGTGGATGCACGTTGGGTCCGGACTACGCGCGTCCACCTGTGACGACGCCAGACACGTTTCGTGGCGTCGACACCGCAGTGGACACGACGCGCTCGCTCGGCGAAGAGGCGTGGTCGACCGTCTTCACCGACGAGACGCTGCGCGCGTTGATCACCGAAGCGCTCGCGGGCAACTACGGCGTGCGGATCGCCGCCACGCGCGTGCTGCAGTCGGCCGCGCAACTCGGCATCACGAGCGCCGATCAGCGTCCGACCATCACGGGGCAGGTCACCACATCCGGCCAGCACGGCACGATCTTCGCCGGCCAGTCGGTCCCCACCATCGGCATCGTCCAGGCCAACGCCGGCATGGCGTGGGAGCTCGATTTCTGGGGCCGGTATCGACGCGCCAGCGAAGCCGCGCGCGCCGAGCTCGAAGCCAGTGAGTGGGGCCAGCGCGCCATCGTCATGAGCCTCGTGAGCGAGGTGGCGTCGCAGTACTACGTGCTGCGCGCGCTCGATCTCGAGCTGGAGACGTCGACGCGCACGCTCGCCGTGCGCGAGGAATCGCTGCGCATCACGCAGACGCGCGAGCGCGGCGGCGTGGCGCCACTGGTCGACGTGCGACAGGCCGAACAGCTCGTCGCGGGTTCGCGTGCGCAGATCGCCGACGTGCAGCGGCGCATCGCGCAGGTGGAGCATGCGCTGAGCCTCCTGCTCGGGCGCGCGCCCGGTCCCATCGCGCGCGGTGCGGCACTCATCGATCAGACTCATGAACCCGACGTCCCCGCGGGACTTCCCTCGTCGCTGCTGGAGCGGCGGCCCGACGTCCGTCAGGCGGAATTGCGCCTTGCCGCAGCAACCGCACGCATCGGCGTGGCCGAGGCGCTGAAGTTCCCGCAGATCGGCCTGACGGCATCGGGCGGCGTGGCGAGCACGTCGCTCGGGCGCCTGCTCTCGTCGGGCACGTGGGCCGTCGCCGGCAACCTCGCGCAGCCGATCTTCGACTCGGGCCGCAACCGATCGCGTGTCGCGCTGGCCGAGGCGCAGGCGCAGGAAGCGACGCTCGCGTGGCAGAGCACCGTGCTGCAGTCGTTCAGGGAGGTGTCCGACGCGCTCGTGGCCTACCAGCGCACGCGCGAGGTGCGCGCGGCGCAGGAAGACCTCGTCACCGCCGCGACAGACGCGCGGCGACTCGCCGACCTGCGCTATCGCGGCGGCGTGACGAGCTACCTGGAAGTGCTCGACAGCGAGACGCGCCTCTTCGCGGCGCAGCTCGCACTCGTGCAGGCCCAGCTCGGCGAACTCACGTCGTACGTCGCCGTCTACCGCGCGCTGGGCGGAGGATGGGAAGGATAGTGGCGGCTTAGGGCTCACGGCTCAGGGCTTAAAGGCTCAGGGCTTAAAGGCTTAGAGGCACAAAGGCACAAAAGCTCGGAGGTAGGGCCGGCTCTCCGAGCCCGGCCGCGCACACGGAAGGGAGGCTCGCGCAATGAGTCAACGCAACGTCGAATGTCTGCTGGGGCGGCTGCTCACGGACGAAGATCTGCGGACGGCGTTCGTCCGTGATCCCGCCGACACGCTGACGATGTTGCAGCGGCAGGGCTGGGACCTCACCGCAACGGAGGTCGACGCGCTGATCTCGGGCGACCCCGCCATGTGGCGCGACATCGCTCGACGCATTCCGCCGCGGCTGCAGCGATCGAGTCTCAGGACAGGATGAAGATACTCCTTTCGGTGTAGCCGCCGGATTCATCCGGCGGTCAGTGTTCGCGAACAGCCCTGGCAATTTCGGAGGGAACACACCATGGCAGCCCGCAAAGGCGCGACCCGCGCCGCCGACATCCACGCAGAGGTGCGTCACGCCTTGTCGCGCGGCGAGATGCAGAGTGCCACGCTGGCCGAGTGCCTGGCGGTCAATCAGGCGACCCTGGCACGAGCCGTGTTCCCCGACCTGCCGGTACCGGCGCTCGGGGCCATCGATTCCGCCTGCGAGCGGGGCATTCTCAAACGCATGACTCGCATCGGTGCCGTGTTGCTGGACGAGGTGGGCGAGGCGGGCATCGCGCAATGTCGTTCGCACGGCGCGGACACGGAGCGCGGGTGGGCCTGCTCCATGGTCGGAGCACAGTCGCACCGGCCGACCCCACCCGCCGCATCTGTCAGCGCGCCCAGCGCAACCTCGCATAGCCTCTTCCGAAAGAAGGAGAAGGCGTCAAGGTCGAAAGCGACGAGGGCCCTACGGGACCCGCTACAAATGCAGCCGTGCCTCCTGTCGCGCCCGCAACGAACAAGTCTCCGAACAGGACGCCTCTCGCCGCGCAACGCAACTGTAGAGCTATCTATCTGAAGATTTCGAGGTACGCGACAACGGCGAGCCCCAGCCGATCGTGTCCTTCGAGTACGTCAGTCAGAACGATGCCGGGACGGACAGCGGCGGCGCCGATAACGGACCCGACAATCGTCGATGGCGGGACTTCGTGCTCGTGCTCGACGACACGAGCATCTCCGCTTCGCTCACCAAGGCCACGATCGACCTGTCGAAGCGCCTCATCGATGAACTGGGGCCGCTCGACAGACTCGCGATCATCAACACTAGCCGATTCGACGTGGTCCAGGATCTCGCCACGGATCGCGCAGCGGCACGAGCCGTTGTCGAGCGGATTCGCGGACAGCTTGGCCCCGAGCCGGTATCGGCGAACTACCGCAGTCGCGTGCTCTTGAAGATCGTGCGCAACGTCGCGCGCGGCCTCGCCGCGGAGACCCGTCCGAACCGGCGAACCGTGCTGATCCTGACCGAAGGCCGCGCGCTCGGCGCAACCGTCGTCCCTGGCATTGCCGGTGACGAGGACTATCACGCCACGCTCGATGCATACCGCGAGATGCTCGCTGCCGCGGCGGCTGCCGATGTCGCGATCTACTCCGTGGACGTCCGTGGTCTGGAGGTGCGCCAGCCAACGATTGGCGGCCCGACCAGCCAGTCTGTCGCCGACCTGGCCTCGGTCGTCGGCAGCACCTATGTCGCGGCCACGGCCATCAGCCGTCGCGGCCTTCTGTGGCAGGTCAGCGACAGCACCGGCGGCACGCTCGTCGTCGAACGCAATCGCCTCGACGTCGACCTGAAGGCGATGATTCGCGACAGTCGCCAGCACTATCGCCTCGCATACGCCCAGCCCGCCTCGGTGCAACCAGGCTCGCCCATGAGAACCATCGACGTCCGCGTCAAAGGCAAAGGCCTCACCGTCCGCGCCCGCCGCCACTACGTGCCGGGGTGAGGGAAAAAGGGACCAGAGCGACTATGGTGCGGCGACAGGATCGTCTCGATGAGAGTTGCGCTCTTCGTGAGGTGCGCTGCGGTGGCGGCTGGCGCGCTGTTGTTCTGGGCTGGCGCCGCGCACGGACAGGTCGAGCCGACGTTTCGGACCGGCACGACACTGATCGAGGTGTCTGCGATCGTCACGCGTGACGGCGAGCCGGTGCGCGGGCTGATGATCGACGAGGTCGAGGTGTACGAGGACGGGCGGCGGCAGCCGCTTGTGGCGTTCGAGTTCGTCGACCTGACCACCGTGGAGGGTCCGGAGCAGCGCCGTGACTTCGTGCTCGTCCTCGACGATCGGCACATCTCACCGCCACAGACCAGGGCGACGCGCGACTTCGCGCGGACGTTCATCGACAGCCTCGGGCCGCACGATCGGCTCGCCGTCGTGAACACGGGCTCGAAAGAGTTCGTGCACCAGTTGTCCACGGATCGCGAGGAGTCCCGCGCGCTCGTCGGGCGTGTCCACGGCGAGTTGACGCGATTCAGGGAAGCGGCGGAGACGGAGTTCCACGCGCACGTGACGTTCGAGGTGCTGCGCCGAGTGGCGGCGGTGCTCCAGCGGCAGGGACCAAACGAGCGCCGCACCGTTGTTCTGGTCAGCGAAGGCCACTCGGTACTTCCGAACGATCCGCGCGATCGACAGGATGTGGCCGTGCGCCAGGCATACAGGGCCGTGCTCCGATACGCGTCCACCGCGAACGTGGCCGTCTACGCCGTCGACCCACGTGGACTCATGGCCGATCAGCCGGTCCCCGTGAGTCGCGAACCCGTGACAGATGCACGGGCGGCATTCGCGACCTCGCGATCCGGACTGCCCACCTCGCTGGCGCAGGAGCTTGCCGACGCGATGGCCGCACGCCGATTCGGCAGTCTCGGCCAGATGGCGTACCAGACGGGCGGCCTCCTCACCGTCGACAGGAACGACCTGCAGAAGGACATCCCGCGCATCATCCAGGACAGCCGGCAGTACTACCGCCTCGTCTACGTCCAGCCGGACGCTGAAGGCGCCGAGCGTCGCACGCGACGGATCGACGTGAAGGTATCGCGCCCCGGCGTCGAGGTCCGCGCCAGGCGCGAGTATCATTAGGCGCTTTCCATCCCCTCTTTCGCGGAGTTCTCCTTCATGTCCAATCGATCTCGTCCCTCCCGGCGATCCTTTCTCTCGACGGCTGGCGCTGCGGCGGCAGTGCTGACCGGCGGCTTCGGCACCTCGATGAGCGCGGCGGTGCGGCGCACCGCGATTCAGCCCGACAAGCTGCGCCTGGCGGTCATCGGCGTGGGTGGACGCGGCGGGTCGAACCTGAAGGGTGTGTCGGGTGAACAGATCGTCGCCATCTGCGACGTCGACACCAGGAACGTCGATCGCGCGGCGGCCATGTTCCCGCAGGCACGCCGCTTCCAGGACTTCCGCAAGGTGTTCGATCACGCGGGTGAGTTCGATGCGGTAGTCGTGAGCACGGCCGAACACACGCACGCGTTCGCCACGCTGCCCGCGCTGCAGTTGAACAAGCACGTGTACTGCGAGAAGCCGCTCACCTACAACGTGCACGAAGCGCGCGTGATCCGCGAGGCGGCGGCAAAGGCCGGCGTCCGCACGCAGATGGGCACGCAGATCCACGCGGGCGACAACTACCGCCGCGTGGTCGAACACGTGCAGGGCGGCGTGGTCGGCAAGGTCAGCGAGTGTCATGTGTGGGTTGGCCGCGCGTGGGGCTGGCACGCGAGCGAAGCCGAGGCCACGGCGGCCAAGGACATCGTGTTCGTGCAGGAACGTCCGCAGACCGTGGACCCGGTGCCGCCGACGCTGGACTGGGATCTGTGGCTCGGCCCCGCACCGGCACGCCCCTTCAACAACGTCTACGTGCCGGGACCGAAGTGGTACCGCTGGTGGGACTTCGGCAACGGCACGATGAGCGATCTCGGCAGCCACTGGATCGACCTGCCGTTCTGGGCGCTGAAGTTGAAGTGGCCGTCAGCCGTCGAAGCCTCGGGCCCGCCGGTCAACGCGGAGATCGCTCCCGCGTCGATGTCTGCCACGTACACCTATCTCGCCGACGGCGATCAGCCCGCGCTTTCGCTCACGTGGCACCAGGGCACGTCGAAGCCGCAGATCTGGACCGACGGCGGCATCCCGAAATGGGACAGCGGCGTGCTCTTCATCGGCGACAAGGGCATGATCCTCGCCGACTACTCGAAGTTCGTCGTGCTCCCGGAAGAGAAGTTCGCCGGCTACACGCCGCCCGCCCAGTCCATCCCCAAGTCGCTCGGCCACCACGCCGAATGGATCAACGCCTGCAAGACCGGCGGCCCCACCACCTGCGACTTCGCGTACTCGGGCCTGCTCACCGAAGCCAATCACCTCGGCAACGTCGCCTACCGCGTGGGCCGGAAAATCGAGTGGGACCACAAGGCCATGCGTATCACCAACGTGCGCGACGCCGAACGCTTCATCAAACGGCCACAGTACAGGACAGGGTGGAGGCTGACGTAGGAGAAAAGGGAGAAAGAGAGAGAAAGGGTAAGGGGTAAAGACAGAGAAAAGGAGGGAAGCAACAAAAGCGCAAGGCAAGAGTCCGAAGGGGAAAGCCGGGCGGTCGCTTCGCGCTTTCGCCTCGGGCATTTCGCTTTCCTCTTGAAGCTTTCTCCTTTTTCGCTGTCTTTACCCATTACCCTTTTTCTGCTTTACACTTTGTCCCCCATGCCCCTCGCCTCCGCCTATGGTGCGGTCGACAGCTCGTCGCCGCTCGGTCCCATGACGATCACTCGACGCGATCCGCTGCCGGACGATGTCGAGATCGAGATTCTGTATTGCGGGGTGTGCCACTCCGATCTCCACTTCGCGCGCAACGAGTGGGGGATGTCGACGTACCCGCTCGTGCCGGGGCATGAGATCCTCGGGCGCGTCTCGGCGGTCGGGAGTGCCGTGACGAAGTTCGTCGTGGGTGACACGGCGGCCGTGGGATGCCTCGTCGATTCGTGCCGCACGTGCGCGAGTTGCCGCGAAGGCCTGGAGCAGTACTGCAACGCGGGCGGCATGGTCATGACCTACGGCTCGCCCGACGCCCACCTGCCGGGGCAGATGACGCACGGCGGCTACTCGACGAGCATCGTCGTCAGCGAGCGCTTCGTGCTGAAGGTGGCCGACTCGCTGGACAAGGCGGCCGCCGCGCCGCTGCTGTGCGCGGGCATCACCACGTACTCGCCGCTGAAGCACTGGGGAGCGGGTCCGGGCAAGAAGGTCGGCATCGTCGGCCTGGGTGGACTCGGGCACATGGGCGTGAAGTTCGCGCATGCGCTCGGTGCGCACACGGTGCTCTTCACCACGTCTCCGAGCAAGGTGGACGATGGCCGGCGGCTCGGGGCCGACGAGGTCGTGCTCTCGCGCGATGCCGAGGCGATGCAGCAGCACGCAGCGAGCTTCGACCTGATCCTGAACACGGTCGCCGCGTCGCACCCGCTCGATCCGTTCGTCAGCCTGCTGAAGCGCGACGGCACCATGGTCCTCGTCGGCGTCCCCGAGCACGCACACCCCTCGCCGAGCGTGATGAACCTCGTGTTCGGCCGGCGCGCGATCGCCGGCTCCCTCATCGGCGGCCTGCCAGAAACGCAGGAGATGCTCGACTTCTGCGCCGCGCACGACATCACGTGCGACATCGAGCTGATCCGCATGCAGGACATCAACGACGCCTACGAACGCATGCTCGCCAGCGACGTCAGATACAGGTTTGTGATCGACATGAAGTCCAAAGCGTAAGAAGGGTAACGGACAAGGGCAGCGAAAAAGGAGGAAGCCTCGAGGGCAAAGTGAAATGCACGAGGCAAAGGCGCGAAGCGACCGGTTGCCTTCTGCCTTCAGACTTCCGCCTTGTCCCCTTGACCCTTTCTCCTTTGTCGCTGCCCTTGTCCGTTACCCTTTTTCCTTTGGACTTTTCAGTCCTGTGTTCTACCCGGACGCCGGCTCCACCGGGGCACTGTCACCCCTGACGTAGCGACCGGCGCGCAACGGATATCCGCACGAGTCCCTGATGAGGAGTGACGTCCTCAGGACGACGGTCTTGTAGCCCCGTCGCTTCTTCTCGCCGTCCTTCGGCTCGAGCGCGTCGATGAGGAGTTCCGCGGCAGACTGCCCCAGTTCGTACTTCGGCAGGTTGATGGTGGTGAGCCGCGGTGCGAAGGCGTCGAGCCACGGGTGGTCGTCGCACGTGACGATGCCGATGTCTTCCGGACAGCGGAGCTGATACTGCCGGAGCGCGCCCATGAAGCCGACGGCGCTGATGTAGTTGGCGACGAAGACGGCATCGGGCTTGCGCTTGAGGAGCGTGATGCCGGTGGAGTATCCGTCTTCCACGCGGAAGTCCCCGGACACGACCAGGTCGGGATCGAACGGCAGGTTGCCGTCGGCGAGCGCCATCTTGTAGCCCTCGAACCGGCGACGCGACGTGCTCACGTCAGGTCCGTTGAGCATGCCGATGCGGCGATATCCGAGCCGCACGAGGTGCGCCACGGCTTCGTAGGAGCCGTCCTCTTCGTCGACGGTGACCACGTCGGAGCGAAGGCCGGTCCCGAAGCGCATGAGCTGCACGATCGGGATACCCGTGGTCTTGAGCCGCTCGACGATGTCGGGCGGCAGCTTGCCGCGCGCCTTGGTGAGGAGAATGCCGTCGACGCGCTTGGCAAGGAACAGGCGCAGGTGCTCCGCCTCCTTCTCCGGGTCATCATCGCTGTTGGCGAGCAGCAGCTCGTAGCGCCGGTGTCGCGCGGCGTCCTCGACGCCACGGATGACGGCCGGCCAGAACGGGTTGGCGATGTTGAGCGCGATCATGCCCAGCGTCTGCGTTCGCTGCCGGGCGAGGCTCCTGGCGACGAGGTTGGGTTGATAGCCCAGATCCTGGATGGCGGCGTTGACGCGCGCCTGGAGCGGTGGACTGACGTACGCGGTCTTGTTCAGTACGGCGGACACCGTGGCTGTCGACACACGGGCACGCTTGGCAACATCGAAGATGGTGGCCATGACGGGGGTTTCCGGGGCGCGATTCTAACAGCCCGCCTGACAGGGAGGGGCGATACGCGCCCCTCCCCTTTGCCCTGTGCCGTCAGAAGCTGATTCGCGCGCCGAGCTGAATCTGACGCGGCGTGGTCGACAGCGATCGGATCGTGCCGAAGTCAGCCGACGAGCGGTTGCCGTTCGGCGCGCCGAAGTTGGCGCGGTTGAGGACGTTGAACGCCTCGATGCGCACCTCGAGCCGGCTCTGTCCCATGCCGAGACCGAAGCCCTTGTGCAGGCCGAGATCGAGCGACCAGATCTTCGGGCCGCGCGCGGCGTTGCGCGGCGCGTTGCCGAACGGCTGCGTGCGGTCGGTCGGGATGGTGATGTTGTCGCGGTTGAACCAGTTGTCGATCGTCGGATCCGAGGCGTAGATCTCGCCCGAGATGTTCGGCCTGTACGTCGGCGTGCCGCTCACCGAGAACTGCGCCGACGGCGAGTAGGTCAGGTTGACGGGCAAGCCGCTGCTGATCAGGTTGATCGCCGTGATGCGCCAGCCGCCGACGATGGCGTCGGCGAGGGGATGCATGTCTGTGCCCCAGCGACGGCCGGCGCCGAACGGCAGTTCCCAGACCACCGACGTCGTGTTGTTGAGCGGCTGGTTGTAGCCCGAGGTGCCGAACTCGCCCGCGATGTTGGCGTAGTTGACGCGGCTGTTGTCGCCGTTGGCCGTCTCGAGGTGCCCAGACGCGTTGTCACGGGCGCGCGACCAGGTGAACGAGTTGAGGAGATAGAGGCCGTCCGACCAGCGACGCTCCACCTTCACCTGGAGCGCACGATAGTCGGCACGTCCGCCGTCGAACGCCGACTGGATGAACTGATAGCCCTGGATGGGCCGGCGCAACTGGAGCAGCGTGTTCTCGTCTGGACCGTTCGGTCGCGCCTGGTTCATGTCGGCCAGGATCATCAGCTTGTCGCTCTTGTTGGCGATGTAGGCGATGTCGACCATGAGGTTCGAGAGCAGTTCACGCTGCAGCGTGACGTGCCAGCTCTGGACGTAGCCCGTGCGCAGATCCTTCGGGATGTGGTTCACGCGGCCGTTGAGCGGATTGAAGTTCCCCTCGTCGTTGATGCCTGCCGGGTAGCCCATCTGCGTCGTCCGGAAGCAGGAGGTCGGCGCCTGATTGCCCGAGCAGAGGCCCTGCGACGGCTGCTGCGCGATCGACGCCGGCACCACGTGCGGGCCGTTGAACGACAGCAGGTTCTCGCCGCCGAGCCTGTTGAAGTGGATGTAGCTCACGCCGTACGCCGAGCGCAGCACCGTGCGCGGCGTGAGACTGTAAGCCATGCCCACGCGCGGGGCGAAGTTGTTGCGATCGGGGTTCACGAGCGAGCGGTCGTAGATCGAGCCGTCGCTGGCGCGCAGGATCGTCCGCGTGTCCGGATCGAAGTTGCTCAGGTAGTTGTTCTCTTCCCACTGCGGGGTGCCGAACTCGTAGCGGAGGCCCATGTTGATCGTCAGGTTGGGCGCGGCCTTCCAGTCGTCCTGGATGTAGCCGAAGTGCATGCGCTGGCGCAACTGGAAGACGAACGGGTTGACCAGGTCATACGAGCTGCGCGCGCCGAACATGAAGTCGGCCAGGTTGTAGATCGGTGCGTTGGCTGCGGCACCCGCCGGCCGGCTGAACTGCCCCGAGTACGAATCCGCCCCGTATTTCGGGTGCACGTCGTCCACGTCGGTGTTGATGCGCTGATACTCGTAGCCCGTCTTGAGCGTGTGCGCGCCCTTGATCCACGAGTAGTTCAGGCGCACGTCCCACACGAGCGGATTCTGGAACTGCGGGTTGCTGCTCTGCCGCCCCCATGCAGTCCAGCCGTTCACCGATTGCTGCGTGAGGCCGCCCGCGAAGTACGTGTCAGTGGGCAGGCCGGTGATGCCGTACGCCTGCAGCATGTTGGGACCGCCGGTGCCGAGCGCCGACTTGCCCGCCTCGGTCCGCGACACACCGACGCGCAGTTCGAGCAGCGAGTTGTTCGAGAGCGTGCGCGTGAGGCCGCCCGCGTACTGCTGGTTCAGCACCTCGACGAAGTTGTTGGCCGGCGACCCGATGTCGCCCGGGATCGACCCGGGTTCGAAGTTGTTCACCTTGCGGTGGCTGAAGCGGAAGAACGTCGTGGTCGCCGCGTTCAGTTTCTGGTCGAACTTGATGTCGAACTTGTCATTGAAGTCCTCGCGCCGCGGCATCGAGTCGATGTTGTTCGAGTTGCCGGCTCGCGTCGGTGCGGGCAGGCCCGCCAGGACCTGCTTGGCGAAATCGGTGATGGCCGACTGCGGGATCACGCCGTCGGCGTAGACCTCGCCGGTGATGGGATTGCGGATCGGCACGCCGAGGTTCCCCTGCCGCTGTGCCAGCGTCGGGATGCTCGCGAAGGTGAGCTGCTTGGAGACCTCGCGGAACCCCTCGTAGTTGAAGAAGAAGAACGCCCGATCGCGAAGGATCGGCCCGCCGAACACGCCGCCGAACTGGTTGCGGTTCATCTCGGGCTTCACGCCCGACGAGGGCTTGAAGAAGCCTGTGGCGTTCAGCTTCGTGTTGCGGTTGAACTCCCACGCCGCGCCGCGGAACTGGTTGGTGCCGCTGCGGAACGTGGCGTTGATCACCGCGCCGCCCGCGCGGCCGAACTCCGCGCTGAAGTTGTTGGTCTGGACCTTGAACTCCTCCACCGCGTCGGGCGACACCTGGACGACCTGGTTCGAGAAGCCCTGGTTGCTGGTGCCGTACGAATTGTTGTCGACGCCGTCGAGGATGAAGTTGTTGAGCGCGCTGCGCAGGCCGTTGACGTTGAACGACGCGTCGCGCGAGTTCGAGATGGACGACTTGCGGACGCCGGGGCTGAGGAGCGCCAGGTCGGCATACGCACGACCGTTGAGCGGCAGGTTGACGATCTGCTCGCGCGTGATGACCGTGCCGCGGTCGCTCGACTCGCTCTCGAGCAGGCGGGCCGCGCCGCTCACGTGCACCGTCTCACCGATGCCGCCCACGGTCATGGCCAGGTCCACGCGCTGGCGGGCGTTCACCGTGACGGTGAACGCGTCGGCCACGGCCGTGGTGAAGCCCTCGAGTTCGGCGCGCAGCGTGTAGGTGCCCACGCGCACGTTGAGGAACTGGTACTGCCCGCGATCGTCCGTGACGGCCGTCGTCGTGATGCCCGTCGCCGGGTTGGCGAGCGTGACCGTGACGCCGGGCATCGCCGCTCCGGACTGGTCGCTGATGAAACCGAGGACCGTCGCGCTGTCGAATTGCGCGAGCGCATGCGCCGGCACGAGCCAGCACAGCAGGAACACGTGCAGCAGGGCACGTTGGAGACGTATAGACATGGCCATTCCCTCTCTGTTGCCGCGGTGATGACGTCGACGTCCAGCACCGGCCTGCCAGCTAAGCGCTTCATCGGCAGGACCGACAGTGCGGCCGAGAGCCCTTATTCAAGGAAATTTCGGCGCGACGGCTTCAATGAAACATACAGCCATCTCGACTGTCAAGGCGCCGTGATTGAAGCGCTTCACCGTCGGACCCGCCCGCATGGCATGCGCATCGCGGATGGTCACGGGCGAAGCGCTACAGCGACATGACGCGGGCGCCCCCTCCCGCCGGCAGCCACCGCGATGGCTGCCGGCCCGACCCGCGCCGTCGCGTGCTTGACAAGGCGATTCGCGTGATCCCATACTCCGGCGAACCTCAGGCCCGCGAGCGGACATCCCTGGGCGGCCATGGGCTGCGTGGCGTCTGCGGCGGCCTCGTGAACTAAGCGCTTCGCCACCACGACCATGCAGAGCCCAGTCAGTGCCCCCACCGCCGGAGCGTCCGTCCCCGGCGCCGCCAGGAGCCCGTTGCAGCAGATGACCGACGCCGGTCCGACCTGCCTCTGGAACGACTCCTGCGGCGAAGCGGACCTGCGGTACTCGATGGCCCACGGCGCCGTCGGCGCCACGTGCAACCCCGTCATCGTCCTCGAGGTGCTGAAGGCGGAGATCGACACGTGGACGCCGCGGATCGCCGCGCTGGCCGCGGAGATGCCGGCCGCCACGGAACAGGACATCGCGTGGCGGCTCGTCGAGGAGATCAGCGCGACGCGCGCCGCCCTCCTGCGTCCCGTGTTCGAGGCATACGGGGGCAGGAACGGCCGGCTGTCGATCCAGACCGACCCGCGCCTCTACCGCGACGCGCAGGCCCTCGTGGAGCAGGCGCTGCACTTCGACACGCTCGCCCCGAACATGATCGTGAAGCTGCCGGCCACGCGCGCCGGCATCGAGGCCATGGAGGAAGTGACGGCCCGCGGCGTGAGCATCAACGCCACCGTCTCCTTCGCGCTGCCGCAGGCCGTGGCGGTTGCCGAAGCGGTGGAGCGTGGTCTCGCCCGCCGCGAGCAGTCCGGCCACGACATCAGCACGATGGGCCCGGTGTGCACGCTCATGGTCGGCCGCCTCGACGACTGGCTGAAGGCCGTGGCCGATGCGCGCGACGTGACCGTCGACCCCGGACACCTCGAGTGGGCCGGCGTGGCCGTGTTCAAGAAGGCCTATCGTCTCTACCGGGAGCGCGGCTATCGGCTGCGGCTGCTCTCGGCCGCGTTCCGGAACCACATGCACTGGAGCGAGTTCATCGGCGGCGACGTGGTCATCTCGCCGCCGGCGAAGTGGCAGCGCCGCTACAACGCGAGCGACGTGCCTGTCGTGCCGCGCATCGACACGCCCGTCGATCCCGCCATCATGCACACGCTCTACACGAAGTTCGAGGACTTCAGGCGCGCCTACGACGAGGACGGCCTCACCGCAGAGGAGTTCGACACGTTCGCGCCCACGCTGCGCACGCTCCGGCAGTTCATGGAGGCGTGCCATCAGCTCGAAGCGCAGGTGCGCGACGTGGTGACGCCCGCGCCGCGGCCCTGATCGTCAGACGATCAGGGCTCTTCGCCGCGCACTCACGTCATCATCTGCTCACGAGGCGATGGTGCCATCGTTGGTGATGGCCGCCACGTCCACGCGCTGGCCGCGCTCGCGGGCCTTCGTGGCGGCGACAGCCACGCGCAACGCCTCGGTGCCGTCGGCCGCCGTGATCGGCGGCTCCCGATCGTCGAGCACGTTGTCGACG
Organism: Acidobacteriota bacterium; assembly: GCA_020845575.1. Classification (NCBI taxonomy): domain Bacteria; kingdom Pseudomonadati; phylum Acidobacteriota; species Acidobacteriota bacterium. The sequence goes on from JADLFL010000023.1 coordinate 102,501, forward strand.
AAGTTCTCGAGTTGCGCGACGTAGGCGTGGCGGAAGCGCTCGAGGAAGCCCGGCACCGTATCGGTCGTGATCGCGCCCTTGGTCATCACCAGCAGCGGTGTCTCCTGCTGGTAGCCCACACGCAGCGTGCCCTTCGTGCAGAGCAGCTCGGTGACGATGTCGTAGCCGTAGACGCCGTGACGCGTGAGGTCGATCACGCCCAGCCGGCCGTTCCTGAACGTCATGGTGACCACGGCGTTGTCGATGTCGCCCACTTCGCCGAGCTCCGGATAGACCAGGACGCCGCCCCTGGTCTGCACCGTCGCCACGTCGCCCATGAACCAGCGCGCGAGGTCGAAGTCGTGGATGCCCATGTCGATGATCATCCCGCCGCTCATCGCCGGGTTGGCATACTCCACCGACGGCCGCGACTGGTCGCGCGAGGAGGAACGGAAGACCACGGCGTCGCCCATGTCGCCGGACTCGAGCCGCGCCTTGGCCGCCGCATAGCCGGGATCGAACCGCCGCATGAATCCGAGCTGGAAGAAGATGCCCGAGTCGGCGACCACCTGTTGCATCGCGACGGCGCTCGCCAGGTCGATGGCCGGCGGCTTCTCGCAGAAGGTCGGCTTGCCCGCGTGCGCGGCGATGCGCGTGATGTCGCCGTGCGTACTGGTGGGACTGGCGATGACCACCGCGTCCACTGACGGATCGTCGATCAGCGCGGCAGGGTCGGTGACCGCGAGCGGCACGTCGAACGCCCGCGCGACGGCGTCAACGGCACCGGCGTCGACGTCGGCCACCCCGACAAGGCGCGCGCTGTCAAGATGCGCGGCAAGGTACTTCGCGTAGGCGCGTCCCAGACGCCCCAATCCGACCAGCCCGACATTCAATCTCGCTGTGCTCGTCTTCGACACCGGTGTCCTCGCTTCTCACTGACGCCTCGGCAAGGCATCCTCGCGCCTCAGAGCGCGATGCTTCTCAGGTACTCGCGGTTGCGGCGCGCGCTCTCGAGCGGCGCCCCCATGGACGGCAGGACGTCCTGCTCCACCACGATCCAGCCGTCGTAGCCGCCGGCGACGAGCGCCTGGAGCAGCGCGGCGAAGTCGACGGACCCGCGACCGAGTTCGCAGAACAGTCCGTGACGGAGCGCGGTCTGGTAGTCCCACGCCTCATGGCGCGCCTGCGCCGCGACGGCAGGCTCGCAATCCTTGAAGTGCACGTGCCACACGCGCGCCGCGTTGCGCGCCAGCAAATCCAGTGGCGAGCCACCGCCGTAGACGGCATGGCCCGAATCGAGGCACAGCCCCACGAGCGCCGGATCTGTGCGATCGAGCAGCGTGGCGATCTCGTCGGGCGTCTCCACGTACGTGGCCGCGTGGTGGTGGAGCACGGTGCGCAGGCCCGTCTGCTCGCGCACGGCGCGCGCGATGCGCTCCACGCCGCTCGCCGCTGCGTCCCACTGCGCGTCGGACAGCCCGTCGCCGGCCTCGATCCGTCCCGCCTTGCGCGTGCGCTCCGGGCTCGCCGTCGGCTCGTCCGACAGGACGATCACCGGCCTTGCACCGGCATCGACGTCGGCGAGCAGCCGCGCCGTGCGCACGGCGTTCCGCTCGCTCTCGTCGAACGACGACGGATCGGCGAGCCTGGTCGTCACGAACGCACCAAGCATCGAGAGGTCGCGTCGCGCGAGCTCGTCGCGCAGCACGCCGGGGACCGTCGGCATGAAGCCCCAGTCGCCCAGCTCGGTGCCGACATAGCCGGACGCCGCGATCTCGTCCAGCACCTGCGTGTAGCCAGGGCTGGCCGCCTTCGACTCGAACTCCAGGACTCCCCATGAACAGGGGGCGTTTGCGACACGGATCATGACGGGCTCAGGGCTCGGGGAAAGGTCACAGGTCAGAACTTCCGGCTCCACGTCGAGGGCCAGCGCTCGACGACCACCTTCTTCTCCGTGAAGAAGTCGATCGCGTCGGCTCCCTGGGCGTGCAGGTCGCCGAAGAAGCTCTCCTTCCAGCCCGAGAACGGGAAGTAGGCCATCGGTGCGGCCACGCCGATGTTCACGCCGACGTTGCCGGCGCGCACCTCGTGACGGAACTGCCGTGCCGATGCGCCGCTCGTGGTGAACACGCACGCCATGTTGCCGTAGGCCGACTGGTTCACGAGACGGATGGCCTCGTCCACCGAATCGACGCGCGTGACGCTCAGCACGGGCCCGAAGATCTCGGTGCGTGCGAGATCGCTTGCAGGGGCGACGCCGGCGAGCACCGTGGGTCGCAGGAAGTTGCCGTGTTCGCCGCCCGGCACCGCCGCGCCACGTCCGTCCACGACGGTGCGCGCGCCTTCGGCCACGCCGCGTGCGATGAGCGACTCGATGCGCGCGCGGCTCTCGGGCGAGATCACCGGCCCCATCTCCACGGCGCGGTCGAGGCCGTTACCGACCTTGCGCGACGCGGCCGCGTCGGCGATGCGCTCGGTGAACGCCTCGGCGGCCTCGCCCACCGTGATCGCCACCGATGCCGCGAGGCACCGCTGGCCCGCGCAGCCGAACGCCGAGTCCGCGGCGATGCGCGTGGTCGTGTCCATGTCGGCGTCGGGGAGGATCACGATCGGGTTCTTCGCGCCGCCCTGGCACTGCGCGCGCTTGCCGTTGGCCGCGGCGCGCGCATAGACATAGCGGGCGACGCCCGTCGATCCCACGAACGAGATCGCGCGCACGCTCGGATGATCCAGGATGCCGTCCACCGCGTCCTTGCCGCCGTGCACGAGGTTCGCCACGCCCGGCGGGAACCCGGCTGCCTCGATCAACTCGAACACGCGGGCCATCGTGCGGGGCGTCTTCTCCGAGGGCTTCAACACCAGGGTGTTGCCGCAGGCCACCGCGTACGGGAGGAACCACAGCGGAATCATGCCCGGGAAGTTGAACGGGGTGATGATGCCCACGACGCCGACAGGCTGGCGGATCATCATCGAGTCGATGCCGTGCGCGATGTCCTCGAGGTTGGAGCCGAGCATCATCGACGGGATGCCCGACGCCACTTCCACGTTCTCGATCCCGCGCCGGAGTTCCCCCTCGGCTTCGGCCAGCGTCTTGCCGCACTCCTCGGTGACGAGACGGGCGATCTCGCCGACGTGTTCGTCGAGCAGCGCCTTCAACCGGAAGAGCGGCTGGATGCGCTGGCCGGGCGGGGTGCGCCGCCACTCGTCCTGCGCGGCTTCCGCGGCGCTCACGGCCGCGGCCACGTCGGCGGCCGCACTGAGCGGCGCCGAGGCGAGCACTTCTCCCGTCGCCGGGTTGTGGACCGGCAGCGTGTCGGCGACAGCGGCGCGCTGCCACTGCCCTCCCACGTAGTTCAACAACGTCCCCTGGGCGATCATGCAATCACTCTCCGTGTGCCACGCCTTGCGTCATTCACAGGTACCGGCGCTCGGCCACTTTCGCGCGCTCGTAGGCCTGGCGCGCGCGCTGCACCGCCTCGATGGTCGAGACCTCGGCCACCGGCACGTCCCACCACGACTCGTAACCACCGACTTGCGCATAGCGATCCACGGGAATGACGATGGCCGTCGTGCGATCGGCCTCACGAGCCGCAGCGAGAGCGTCGCGGATGGCGGCGGGCGTCGACGCGCGGATCACGTGCGCGCCAAGCGACTCGGCGTTGGCCGCGAGGTCCACCGGCAACACCGCGCCACCGAGTTGTCCCGTCTCCGCATCGCGGTAGCGATACTCGGTGCCGAAGCCCGCGCACCCGACAGATCGCGACAACCCGCCGATGCTCGCAAAGCCGTGGTTGTCGAGGATGAGCACCGTCAGCCGGATGCCTTCCTGGATGGCCGTGGCGATCTCCTGCGCCATCATCAGGTACGACCCGTCGCCCACGAGCACGTAGACCTCGCGATCGGGTGCGGCGATCTTCACGCCGAGACCCGCCGCGATCTCGTAGCCCATGCACGAATAGCCGTATTCGAGGTGGTACTGCTTCGGATCGCGTGCGCGCCAGAGCTTGTGCAGGTCGCCGGGAAGGCTGCCTGCCGCGTTCACGATGACGTCGCGCGGGCCGACCAGGTCGTCGAGGATGCCGATCACTTCGGCCTGGCTGATCGTCGGCTCGTGGGGCGTGCGATAGACGCGCTCGACCTCGGCGTCCCATGCCGCCTTCTCGCCTGTCACGCGCGCGTCGTACGCCGGCGAGGTGTGCCAGCCCTCCATGAGCGGCAGCCACTCCTCGAGCACGGCCTTCGCGTCGCCCACGAGCGGCAGCGCCTGGTGCTTGCCGGCATCGAACTCGGTGATGTTCACCGCGATGAACCGCACGTCGGGATGCTGGAACGCCGTCTTCGACGCGGTGGTGAAGTCGCTGAGACGCGATCCGACGACCACCACGACGTCTGCCTCGCGCGCCAGGCGATTCGCACCGGGCGTGCCCGTCACCCCCACGGCGCCGAGCGCCTGCGGATGATCGAACGACAGCGCACCCTTGCCGGCCATCGTCTCGACGACGGCGATGCCCGTGGCTTCGGCGAAGCGTTGCAGCGTGCCGGTGGCCTCGCTGTAGATCGCGCCGCCGCCGGCCACGATCACCGGCGTGCGCGCGGTGCGCAGCAGCGACGCGGCGTCGGCCAGGCGCGTCCGATCGGGGCGCGGCCGCGCGATCGTCCAGACGCGCCGGCGGAACAGCTCCTCCGGATAGTCGTACGCCTCGGCCTGCACGTCCTGCGGGAGGCACAGCGTGACGGCGCCCGTCTCCGACGGCGACGTGAGGACGCGCAGCGCTTCGGGCAGCGCCGTGATCAGTTGTTCGGGTCTGTTGATGCGGTCCCAGTAGCGCGAGACCGGCCTGAAGCAGTCGTTCACCGAGACGTCCTGCGACGCCGACGATTCGAGCTGTTGCAGGACGGGCGCCGGGCCGCGCGAGGCGAAGATGTCGCCGGGCAGCAGCAGCACCGGGAGCCTGTTGATCGTCGCCACCGCGGCGCCGGTCACCATGTTGGTCGCGCCGGGGCCGATGGATGTCGTACATGCCAGCGCGCGCCGGCGGTTGGCCATCTTCGCGTAGCCGACCGCGGTGTGCACCATGGCCTGCTCGTTGCGCGGGACGAGGCACTGGATCCGATCCCCGGCCTGCAAGAGCGCCTGTCCGACGCCGGCCACGTTGCCGTGGCCGAAGATGGCGAAGACGCCGCCGAAGAACTGTTGTTCCTCGCCGTCGAGGCTGGTGTATTGGTGCGCCAGGAACTCGACCAGCGCCTGGGCCATCGTGAGGCGTCTCGTGGTGTGCACTCGGCTGTCTCCCATGAAGGAGCGGCGTGTCTACCGTTGTCGCAGCAGCTCCGATCGGCACATCGTAGCGTCGGCGGCCCCTCGATGGTCGATCACGCGCACGAGTGTAGCAGAGACGATGGGGCCGCTGGCAAAGCGCTTCGCCAGCCCGCTGACGCCAAGGCGTCGGGCCCTCCGCCGTCTCCGCTCTCACCGGTCTCCTGCGCGCCTCGGCCCGCGCCCATGGGGGTGCGCGCAGGTCCTCAGGGCGCGCCTTGCTATACTCTGGACCCGAAAACACACCACCAGACTTCGAGGTCGGGGATCCAATGCCGCATTCGATGCCTCTCCGTTCAGTGCTCCGCCGCCTGGCTATCGTCACCCCCCACCGGGACGACGCGAACCTCCCGACTCGCGTCTCACTGATCGGGATGCAACGGTGAGCGAGCGAAGCGATTTGTCAGAGGCCTCCCCCGGCCGGCCGCCGCTGCTGCAGATGCGCGGCATCGGCAAGCGATATCCGGGCGTGGTGGCGCTTGACGATGTGTCACTGGACCTGCGCGCCGGCGAGGTCCACGTCCTGCTCGGCGAGAACGGCGCCGGCAAGTCGACGCTCATGAAGGTGCTGAGCGGTGCGACCACGTGCGACACGGGTGAGGTCCTGCTGACGGGCACGGCCATCGACGTGAGCGACCCCATCAAGGCACAGCGTCACGGCATCCGCGCCATCTACCAGGAACTGAGCCTCGTCCCGCACCTGAGCGTGGCCGAGAACGTCTTCCTCGGTCACGCCCCGCGACGCGGGTTCGGCATGGTCGACTTCGAGCGCATGCGCGCCGATACGCGCCGCGTGCTCGAGAGCCTCGGCACGTCGATCGATCCCGACGCGCCCGCCGGCAGCCTGCGTCTCGCGCAACAGCAGATGGTGGAGATCGCCAGGGCCCTCGCCGCCTGCGCGCGCATCGTCATCAGGGACGAACCGACGGCGGCGCTGAGCGACAGGGAGGTGAACAGCCTCTTCGACGCCATCGGCCGGCTGACGACGGACGGCGTGGCCGTGGTGTACATCTCGCACCGCATGGCCGAACTCTTCCGCATCGGGCACCGCGTCACTGTCATGCGTGATGGGCGTGTGGTGACCACGCGGCCCATCACCGACGTCACGGAACCTGAACTCGTGCGCCTGATGGCGAACCGCGACGTCAGCGCCCACTACCCCGCGCGGTCGCACGCGCGGGGCGCCGAACTCCTGCGGGTGGACGACCTGCACGGCGGTGCGATCAAGCACGTCTCGTTCGGGCTGTACGCCGGAGAGATCCTGGGGATCGCAGGACTGGTCGGAGCCGGCCGCTCGCGGCTCGTGCGGGCGATCGCCGGTGCGGAACCCGTCGCCGGCGGCACCATCACCATCAGGGGCACCGAGACGAGGATGACCACGCCCCGCCACGGCGTCGACGCCGGGATCGGATTCCTGCCCGAGGATCGCAAGCGCCAGGGGCTGGTGCTGAAGCTGCCGGTCCAGCACAACATCGCGCTGTCGCACCTGCGGCAGTTGTCGCGTGCGGGTCTCCTCGACACGGGGCGTGAGCGCAACGAAGCCGACGACGCGATCGCGCGTCTGCGCATCAGGACGCCCGGACGCGACCAACTCGTGGTCAACCTCAGTGGCGGCAACCAGCAGAAGGTGGTGCTGGCGAAGTGGCTCGCGGCCGGTGCCGGCATCTTCATCTTCGATGAGCCGACGCGCGGCATCGACGTGGCTGCACGACAGGAGATCTATCTGCTGATGAACGGACTCGTGGAACAAGGCGCCGGCATCATCATGGTGTCGTCGGACATGTCGGAACTGCTCGGGATGAGTGATCGTGTGCTCGTGATGCGCGGCGGCGCGGTGCAGGCCGAACTGGAGGGCGCCGACGCCACTGAAGCGCGCGTGCTCGGCGCGGCGTTCGGGATGGCGTCGTGACCGGGCGTTTCGCGGAACTGCTGCGGCATCGCGGGCGGCAGGTCGGTACGGTGGCGGGGCTTGTCGCGCTCTGCGTGGGCCTGTGGATCCTGACGCCGCACTTCCTCACCGTTTCCAACCTGCTCAACGTCCTCGATCAGACGGCCATCAACGCGATCGTCGCCGTCGGCATGACGTTCGTGATCGTATCGGGCGGCATCGACCTCTCCGTCGGATCGGTGCTCGCGCTCTCGGGCATCGTGCTCGGCAACGCCCTGGCCGCAGGCATGCCGATGCCCGCGGCGATCGCGCTGGGACTCGTTGTCGGTACCGCCTGCGGCACGATCAACGGTGCGCTGGTGAGCTGGGGACGCCTGCCGCCCTTCATCGCCACGCTCGGCATGATGAGCGTGGCGCGCGGCGTCGCCCTGATGCTGGCCGAGGGCCGTCCGGTGTCGGGGTTCGACGAGGGGTTCCGCATGCTGGCGACCAGTCGCGTCGCGGGCGTGCCTGCGCCGGTGTTCGTCATGATCGCGATCTACGCCATCGCGCACGCGGTGCTGTCGCGCACCGTGTTCGGCCGTGCGACGTTCGCCATCGGCGGCAACGAGGAAGCCGCGCGCCTGTCGGGCGTCGCGGTGCGCTTCCACAAGACGTGCGCGTACGGCGTGGCCGGACTCATGAGCGGCGCGGCAGCCGTCCTGCTGACGGCGCGCCTCAACTCGGCGCAGCCCACGGCGGGCATCATGTACGAGCTCGATGCGATCGCGGCCGCGGTGATTGGCGGCGTGAGCCTCACCGGCGGCGAAGGCTCGGTGGTCGGGGTGCTCACCGGCGCGCTCATCATGGGCGTGCTGCGGAACGGCCTGAACCTGCTCAATGTGTCATCGTTCTTCCAGCAGGTCGTCATCGGTGCCGTGATCATCGGTGCCGTGTTCATGGATACGTGGTTCAAGCGGCGGCGCCAGTAGGCCGGAGAGGATCGAGGTCATGACACGCTTCACACACACGCTCGTCGTTGCGCTGGCGGTACTCGGCCTCGCGGCCGGGTGCAATCGCGAGAGCGGGAACGACGGTCAGGCGCCACGGGTGGCGTTCGTCATGAAGACGCTCAACCACCCGTTCTTCCTCGACATGCAACGCGGCGCAGAGGAGGCGGCCACAGCGGCTGGCGTACGCGTGGTGGTGCAGGCGGCCGAGCGCGAGATTGACGTCGAAAAGCAGATGCAGATCATCGAGAACCTGCTGCAGACGGGCATCCGCGCGCTCATCGTCACGCCGAGCGGCTCGAAGGAGATCGCACCGGCCATCGCGAAGGCGAACGCGGCGGGCGTGCCGGTGATCGTCGTGGACACCCGCGTGGACGCCGCGATGGTGCAGAGCAGCAACCTGCGCCTCGAGTCGTTCATCGGATCCGACAACTACGAAGGCGGCAAGCTCGCCGGAGAGTTCCTCGTGCGGGAGACGGGCGGCACGGCCCGCGTCGCGATCCTCGAGGGGATTCCCGGACATGAGACGGGCGACGCGCGCCTGCGCGGGTTCCGCGATGCCATCCAGCAGGCGTCGGGCATGACCGTCGTCGCCAGCCAGCCGGCCAACTGGGAGCGCGATCAGGGATTCTCCGTCGCCCAGAACATGCTGCAGGCGCATCCGGGCATCGACGCCCTGTTTGCGTGCAACGACCTCATGGCCCTGGGCGCCGTCGAAGCCGTGGCCGCGGCCGGCCGCACGGGCCAGGTCCGCATCATCGGCTTCGACGCGCTGGACGATGCACGGAAGGCCATCGAGGCGGGCCGCATGGTGGCATCGGTGGCGCAATCACCACGCGACATGGGACGCGTGGCCGTCGAGAGCGCCGCCAGACTGCTGAAGGGCGAGACGCTGCCCGCCGAGCAACGCGTCGCGATCGCCCTGGTGACCAGGGATGCCGGCGCCGACGCGCCGAACCCGTAGAGGAGCAGACCGAATGACCGACACACGAATCCTGCTGCGTTCACGCGCGATCGCGAAGGACACGTCCGGCACGCAGGTGTCCGTCACGCCGAAGCGCGCGGGCTGGGAGCGCGTGGGTTTCGCCGTCCATCAGATCGCCAGAGGCGAGGCGTTGCAGCGCCGGACTGGCCGTCACGAGGTATGCCTGGTGCTGCTCTCCGGCCTGGCCTCCGTCACCTGGACAGGCCGAACGCGCGCCGTGCGACTCGGGCCGCGACGCGACGTCTTCAGCGACTACCCGCACGCGGTGTACCTGCCACCGGGGACGGCCTACGAGATCCGCGCGACGCGGAGCGTCGAGATCGCCGTGTGCCAGTCGCCTACCACCGAGCAGTATCCGGCGCGCGTCATCAGGCCGGAAGACTGCGGCCTCGAGATCCGCGGTGGTGGCAACGCGACGCGCCAGATCATCGACATCCTTCCGCCGTCTGCGCCGGCCGATCGCCTGCTGGTGTGCGAGGTCTATACGCCGGCCGGCAACTGGTCCAGCTTCCCTCCGCACAAGCACGATGAGCACAATCCGCCGGTGGAGGCCGACCTCGAGGAGACCTACTACTACAGGTTCGCCGATCCAGACGCCTTCGGGATCCAGCGGCTCTACACGGCTGACGGCAGGCGCGACGAGGTGGTGACCGTCGCGAACGGCGACCTCGTGCTCGTGCGCGACGGCTACCATCCGTTCGTGGCCGCTTACGGGTACGACGCGTACTACCTGAACACGCTCGCGGGCAGCTTCCGGTCCATGGCCGCCCCCGACGATCCGCGGTACGCGCACCTGCGCAGTGCGTGGCCGGCGCCCGATCCCCGGGTGCCGCTGGTCCGGCGTCAGACGGCCGCACGATCCGCCTGATCGCGTTCCGATCATGGAGGGCCTGACCAAGCTCGCACCGGGCGCCGGACACGTGGGCCTCGCGGAGCGCGAGGAGCGCGAGCCCGCGGCCGGTGAGGTACTCATCGAGGTCCACGGTGCGGGCATCTGCGGCACCGACCTGCACATCGAGGCCGGCGAGTTCCCGACGCGGCCGCCGGTGACGATGGGACATGAAGTGGCGGGCACCGTGATCAGCGTCGGCGACGGAGTGGAGCCGGCGTGGCTCGGCGCGACGGTCGTCTCCGAGACGTACTTCTCCACGTGCGGAACGTGCCGGTGGTGCCGCGACGGCCGAACCAACCTGTGTCCCGACAGACGTTCGATTGGATCGTTGGTCGACGGCGCGTTCGCGCCGCGGCTCGTCGTGCCGGCCATCAACCTGCACAGGATTCCCGAGTGGCTCGACCCGCACGCCGCGGTGCTCGTCGAGCCGCTCGCCTGCGTGTGCCATTGCCTCTGCGCCCCCCCTGTCGTGACGGCGGGCGACCGCGTGCTCGTCACGGGGCCAGGGCCCGTGGGCCTGCTTGCCGCGCAGGTGGCGCGGGCCCTCGGCGGCGACGTGCTCGTCGTTGGCCTGCCGCAGGATGACCAGCGGCTCGACGCGGCGCGCGCGCTCGGCCTGCGCACGGCGCACGCCACGGAGGCGGGGGCTGACGTGGTCATCGAATGCTCCGGTGCGGCCGGCGGCGCGATCGCGTGCCTCGATGCCGCCGGCAGGCGCGCGCGGTACGTGCAGGTGGGCGTGTTCGGCAAAGACGTGTGCGTGCCGCTCGATCAGGTGTTCCGCAAGGAGCTCACCATGTCATCGGGCTTCGCGTCGACGCCCGCGTCGTGGCAGCGGGCGCTGCGCTTCGTCGAGACGCGCCGTGTCGTCCTCGAGCCGCTCGTGTCGTCGGTGGTGCCGCTGCGCGAGTGGGCGCGCGTGTTCGCGGAGTTGCGCCAGGCCCGCGGCATCAAGGTGGTCTTCGACCCTCGACTCCCGTAGTCGTCGGACCTCCGCCATCACCTCTGTGTACAAGGGGCCTGGCTTGGGGAGCCGGCCCTACCCACTGCGGCAACAGGTAGCCGGGCCCGGCCATTGCCAGGCCCGCGACACGACGGTCTACAACGAATCGGTGAGACGGAAGACCTCCCGCAGCGGGAACGTCTGCGGCGACTGATCCGGGTTGGTGTCCATGATGTCGGCCATCATCGCCCACCACCGCTTCATGACGGGATGCTTCCGCACGTCGTCGAGCGTGTGATCGGTACGTCGTGTCATGACAGCGATGAGCGCGAGCGAGGACTCGTCGAGGAAGATCCGGTAGTCGATCACGCCGGCGGACCTCAGCTGCTCGACCAGCTCGGGCCAGATCGCCTCGTGCCGGCGACGATATTCCTCCGCCTGGCCGGCGTGCAGTTGCATCCGGAACGACACGGTTTCAATGGGGCTCATGGCTCACGAGTGGGGCTCACAGCATCGGAGTGGCGCGCTTGGCGAGCTGGATGGGCAGCCCCCACGGGTCGCGGAGCATGGTCAGGTGCGAGCCGTCGGGGTTGTGCAGGTGCTCGATGAGCGTGGCGCCGGCGGCCACGAGCCTGTCGGTGTCGGCATCGGGGTCCGCCGACGTGAACGCCAGGTGCAGCTGCGCCGGGTGCAGATCGCGATAGATGTCCGTTGGCGCCGACGCGTTCGAATAGAGCTCGATCATCGCGCGGCGTCCGGCATCGGCGAGGAAGTGCATCGACACGGGGGGATCGCCGCGGCGGACGATGGTCATGCCGAGGTGATCGACGTACCAGGCGGCAACCGCCGCGGGATCGGAGACGTTGACAGCGAGATGTTCGAACGCGAGACCGGCCATGACGGGGATGGTACCTGACGTGGGCGGCTTGCGGCTCATGGCTTGCGGCTTGCGGCTTGCGGGAAAGGGAAACCACGGTTCCGAGCCGGTGTTACAGTTTCACCACTCCCAGGAGGCTTCGTGAACCGTCGTGCGTTTCTGTCGTTGTCCGTTGCGGCGGGTGTCGTGAGTGGTCGGTCTGCGTCGGCACGGACGACGTCCGCGTCGCAGGCGCCGGCCATCGTGCGGTATCCCGATCCCGCCGTGCGATCACTCGACCCGCGATTCGACAAGTATCGCGCCGGCAACGCGGCCATCGAACGACTGTACACGGGCTGTCGCTGGGCGGAGGGGCCCGTGTGGTTCGGCGACATGCGCTGCCTGCTGTGGAGCGACATCCCGAACGACCGCATCATGCGCTGGACGGAGGAGACAGGCGAGGTGAGCGTGTTCCGTCAGCCGGCCAACAACTGCAACGGACACACGCGCGACACGCAGGGGCGGCTCGTCACCTGCGAGCGGCGTCGCGTGACGCGCACGGAGCTCGACGGCAGCATCACCACGCTCGTCGAGCGCGTGGATGGACAGCCCCTCAACTCCCCCAACGACATCGTCTCGCACCCGGACGGATCGCTGTGTTTCACCGATCCCGGCTACGGCATCCTCTCCTTGTACGAAGGATTGAAGGAAGAGCAGAAGCTGCCGACGCGGGTGTACCGGTTGGATCCGGCCACCAGGGCGGTGACGCGCGTGACCGACGCTCTGCGGCGGCCCAACGGCCTCTGCTTCTCGCCCGACTACTCGAAGCTGTACGTCGCAGACACCGAGAATCCCGCGCCGGGTCGTCCCCGTGGCATCCACGTGTTCGACGTCGTGGGCGGGACGACGCTGGGAGCGGGCCGGCTGTTCCACGACATGGGGAAGGGCGGCGCCGACGGCATCCGCTGCGACATGGATGGCAACGTGTGGGCCGCCGCCGGCTGGGCGGGCGCGGGCTACGACGGCGTGCGCGTGATCGCGCCGGACGGCACGGCGATCGGACAGATCGATCTGCCCGAGATCTGCGGCAACCTGTGCTTCGGCGGCCGGAAGGGTAACCGATTGTTCATGGTCGCCTCGCAGTCGGTGTACAGCCTCTACGTCGAAGCAACGGCGCCCCGCTGACGACCACGACCGTCAGCAGGGCGATTCCCTACTTTCCGATCTCGATGGGTGCGGTGGCCACCGTGTGATCCCACTCCATCCGGAGCAGCACGCTCGACGCACTCACGGGAACGAAGCCGATGGTGAACTGTTCGACAGGAGGCTTCGACGCACTCGCGACGTCGAGCACCATCCTGACGCGCGCCACATCGAACTTCGCGTCGTAGTTGTACGTGCCGTACAGGTTGACCTTGTCGTTCGGGTCGTACTTCGGCTGGCGCGGCTGGTTGTTGACAATCAGCGTCCACTCGCCCGCCTTCAGATCGACGAACACGTTGTAGACGCCAGGGCCGAGTGCCTTGCCGCCGACGACGATCGGGGTCTGCGTCGTGAGCGTGGTCGTCGCGTTCGCACCGGCACGCCATATCGGCGATCCGTCGCGCACCGCTTCACCGTAGGTGGCGCCACTGCCGAAGATGTCCTTGCGCCCCCGCAGCAGCGGACGACTGTAGTCGACGACCATCCACTTGCCGCCCTCGTAGCGCGGCCCGTTGTCTGTCTTCGTCCACGTCCCACCCACCTGGATGGCCGCCTGGCCCGCCGGCGACGGCGGTAGTTTCACGTCGGGTACCGATTGCGCCATCAGCGGGCCGGCGGCGCCAAGACAGGCGGCGGTCATCACGATCGTTCGCAGTATCGACATATCGATCTCCTCGATCCGGTTCTCATCGGGTACACCGGGCCGCGCGCGATCACGCGTGCCGCGATGAAGAACGAGACATGGAGGACATTCAATCACATGCGGCTCCACATCCTCCGCCCTTCATCCCCTGTCCTGTGTCCGCCATCCTGTCGTCCTGCATCTGCGGATACGCTTGTATGGATGAGCGGGCGCGTACAGGTGCTGCTGGCGGCGATGTTGTTCTCGACCGCCGGCGTGGTGGTCAAGACGACGACATTGTCGTCGTGGCAGGTGGCGGGTTTCAGGTCCGCCGTGGCGGCGTTGTTCCTGCTGCTCGTGGTGCGCGCGCCACTGCGGGCCTCGTGGCGGACGCTCGGTGTCGGCCTGGTCATCGCCGTCACGTTCATCAGCTTCATCGTGGCCAACAAGCTCACGACGTCGGCGCACGCGGTGTTCCTGCAGGCGGCGGCACCGCTCTATCTCGTGCTGCTCGGTCCCTGGCTGCTGAAAGAGTCGGTGCACGCGCGCGACATCCCGTTCCTCGGCGTCGTGTTCGTGGGACTCGTGCTGCTGTTTGCCGGCACCGTCACGCCATCGTCGACGGCCCCGAATCCCGTGCTCGGGAACATCATCGGGGCGGCGAGCGGCGTCACGTGGGCGATCGTGCTCGCCAGCGTGCGACACCTCACGCGCGAGTATGGAGTGGACGGCGCGATGACCGCCACGTTCTACGGCAACGTCTTTGCGTTCCTCTTGTGCGCCCCGCTCGCCTTCCCTGTCGTTGGTGCGACAGCCGTCGACTGGACGGTGATTGCGTACCTTGGCTGCTTCCAGCTCGCGCTGGCTTACGTCCTGCTGACGCGCGGCGTGCGGACGCTGTCCGCGCTCGAAGCGTCGCTCCTGCTCCTCCTGGAACCCGCGCTCAATCCGCTGTGGACGTTTCTCGTCCATGGCGAAACGCCTGGCATCCTCGGCAGCATTGGCGGCGCCCTCGTCCTCGCCGCCACCACGGCTCGCGCGATACGGAACTGATGACAGGAGCTCTCCGAGGTGTAGCCGCCGGATTGTCCGCCGTAGCCCGAAGGGCGAAGGCGCAAGTGCGGCAGCTCACATTGGGAGGGCGGCCCCTACGCCTGCTGGAACTCGCGGTCGATTCTCGCGCCGAGGCGGCAGAGGATCTCCCACGGGATCGCGCCGATCGTGGCGGCGACTTCCCGCGCGTCGAGGCGCTCGTCGCCCTGGCGGCCGAGCAGAACGACCTCGTCGCCAGGCGACACGTCCATGCCCGTCACGTCGATCGACAGCATGTCCATCGACACCCTGCCGACGATCGGCACGCGTCGCCCGCGAACGAGAACAACGCCACGGCCGCCGAGACGCCAGTCGACGCCATCGGCATAGCCCGCCGGCACCACGGCCACCGTGCGAGGTCCCTCGGCGTAATACGCCTGTCCGTACCCCGCCGACTCCCCGTCACGCACGCCCTTCACGGCAACGATGCGACTGTGCAGCGAGAGGACGGGTTCGAGCGCGAGCGTGGACATGAGCGGCGGCGGCACCACGCCGTAGAGCAGCAGCCCCGGACGCACGGCGTCGAGCCACACGCGCTCGTCGCGCAGGAGCGCCGCGCTGTTGGCGGCATGAGCCTGCGTGGTGCGCAGGCCGAGCGCCGCTGCCGTCTCACGCGCCTCGCTGAAGTGTTGCTGCTGACGCGCGAGGTGATCGTTCTCGGGTTCGTCCGCCGTCGCGAAGTGCGTGTACAGGGCGTCGACGCGCAGGGACGATGCCCCGAGGATCGCCGGAAGCGTGCGCCGCAGGTTGTCGTGCCGCAGGCCGAGACGATTCATGCCCGTGTCGATCTTCACGTGACAGCCGAGCACGCTGTCGCGCGCCGCTGCCGCGTCGGCCAACGCCCGCCCGGCCCGCGGCGACGAGATGGTCGGCGTGAGGCGGTGCGTGAAAATGCCGTCCAGATCGGAGACGCCGAGTGCGCCGAAGATCAGGATCGGTGTGCGCACACCGCCTTCGCGCAGCGTGATGCCCTCGTCGACGTCGGCGCACGCGAGCATCGCCACGCCCTCGTCCTCGAGCGCACGCGCCACGGGCACGGCACCGTGCCCGTAGGCGTTGGCCTTGACCACGCCGATGATGCCAGGCGCAGTGCGCCCCGAGGCGAGCGCACCGTCTTCCAGGATGCCGCGGATCGCGCGCACGTTGCCGCGCAGGGCACCGAGGTCGACGCGCGCCACCGTATGCCGCACGTCAGTAGTCGCTGCCGCCGCGTTCGAGGTTCTCGAAGCGCGTGTATTCGTTGAGGAACGCGAGCTTGACCGTCCCCACGGGGCCGTTGCGCTGCTTGGCGATGATGATCTCGGCCTCGCCGGTCTCCTCGGCCTCGGGCTCCTTGTAGCGATCCTCGCGGTAGATGAACATCACCACGTCGGCGTCCTGTTCGAGGGCGCCCGATTCGCGCAGGTCCGAGAGCTGCGGCCTGTGGTCCGACCGTGAGTCCGGCGCGCGCGAGAGCTGCGACAGGATCACGACGGGTACTCCCAGTTCCTTGGCGAGCGCCTTGAGGGAACGCGAGATACTCGTCAGCTCCTGCTGACGGTTCTCGAAGCGGCCACGTCCCTGCATCAGCTGTACGTAGTCGATGATCAGCATGTCGAGGCGGCCGTGCTCGGCCTTGAGCCGCCTCGCCTTGGCGCGCATCTCGAGCACGCCGATCGACGCACTGTCGTCGATGTAGATCGGCGCGACCTGCAGCTTCTCCGCCGCCTGGGCGATCGCGGGCAGATCACGTTCGAGGAGCATGCCCTGCCTGATGCGCTGGGCGTCCACGCGCGCCTCGCCCGTGAGCATGCGCATGAACAGCTGCTCCTTGGACATCTCGAGGCTGAACACGCCGACGACCTTGCCGTGCTCCAGGGCCGCGTTCTGCGCGATGTTGATCACGAACGACGTCTTGCCCATCGACGGGCGCGCCGCGATGATCACGAGGTCGCCCGCCTGCATGCCCGACGTCTTGTGGTCCAGGTCGTAGAAGCCCGTGGGCACGCCCGTGACGAGACTCTTGAACTGCTGCAGCTTCTCGACGCGGTCGAGCGTCTCGTCGACGAGTGCCGACAGCGGCGTGAACCCCTGGCTCAGTCGCGCGTCGGCGATGCTGAAGATCCCTGCCTCGGCCGCGTCGAGGATCTCGCCGGCGTCTCGCTCGGCATCGTAGGCCTCCGCCGCGATGCGGGTCGCCTCCTCGATGAGGCGACGCAGCGTGGCCTTCTCCTTGACGATCTGCGCGTAGTGCTCGACGTTGGTCGTGCGCGGGACGCCGTCGACGAGCCGCGTGATGTAGGCGGGGCCGCCTACCGTCTCGAGCGCGGTGGCGCGCGCGAGCGATTCGGTCAGCGTCACGAGGTCGATGGCGACGTTGCGCTCGCTCAGCTGGATCATGTGCTCCAGCAGGAGCTTGTGCGCCTCGCGATAGAAGTCTTCGGGCTTGACGACCTCCACGGCCGCGTTGATCGCGTCGTTGCGCAGCAGGATGGCGCCGAGCACCGAACGCTCGGCGTCGAGGTTGTGCGGGAGCGTGCGATCGGACATGGGGGGGTACAAGACTACCCGATCGACGGCGACTGTTTCAGGCGCACGTCGTGAAAACAGAAAGCCCGCCACAGACAGCGTGGCGGGCTCTCGTGTGCACTCGGCTCGACTGCGTGACCGCGCTCGATGGGGAATCGACTACGCCTCTGCGGGCGCGTCGGCAGCGGCCGCGCCTTCGGCGGCCACCACGACCTTCACCTGCGCCGTCACCTCGCGGTGCAGGCGCACCGGCACGGTGTACTCGCCAACCGCCTTGATCGCCTCGGCGAGCTGGATGCGGCGGCGGTCCACTTCGAACCCTTGCGCGGCCAGTGCTTCGGCGATGTCGGCCGACGTCACCGAGCCGAACAGGTGCTCGTTGTCGCCTGCACGACGGGTGAACGACAGCTCGGTCTGCGCAAAGCGCGTCGCGATCGCCTGGGCCACCGCGCGCTCCTCGGCCGCCTTGAGCGCCGCCACCTTCTTCTCGTGCTCGATCTGCTTCTTGTTGCCTGCCGTGACAGCCAGGGCGAGCTTGCGCGGCAACAGGTAGTTGCGCGCGTAGCCCGGCGCCACCTTCACCACGTCGCCACGCTCACCGAGGTGCTCGACGTGTTCCTTCAGGATCACTTCGATCATCGCACTCGTCCTTCCTAGTCAGTGGCGTACGGGAGCAACGCCAGGAAGCGCGCCCGCTTGATGGCAACCTGCAGCTTGCGCTGGTACTTCGCGCTGGTGCCCGTCAGTCGGCGCGGCTGGATCTTGCCGCGCTCGGGCACGAACTGCGAGAGGAGACGCACGTCCTTGTAGTCGACGTAGTCGATCTTCTCGGTGCGGAACTTGCAGACGCGCTTGCGGCGGAACCCGCCGCGCCGTCCACCACCGCCGCCACCGCTGCGCTCGCCGCGCCCGCCGCCGCGGCCACCGCGGCCGCCGCGCTCTTCCTGCATCGGGTTGTCGCTACTCATGACTCAGATCTCCCCGTCGTCCTGGTTGTCGAGCGCCGCCTGCTTGGCCATCAGTTCCTCGGGCGTGGGCTCCGGCGGCAATCCGCGGGCCACGCGGCGACGGCGGGTCTCCTCGTCGCGACGGGCCTTGGCGCGCGCGGCCTTCTGGAGTTCCTCGTCCACGCGAACGATGAGGTGGCGGATGATCGCGTCGTTCACCTTCAGGCGGCGATCGAGCTCCTTCACGAGCTCGCCCTCGCTGCTGAAGAGCAGGACGACGTAGTGGCCTT
The DNA here is from genome assembly GCA_020845575.1 of Acidobacteriota bacterium. Lineage (NCBI taxonomy): Bacteria > Pseudomonadati > Acidobacteriota > Acidobacteriota bacterium. Next base: position 121,012 of record JADLFL010000023.1, read on the forward strand.
CCTTGTGGCGACCGATCTGATACGCGAGGCGCCGGCGGCCCCACACGTCTGCCTTGTCGATCGTGCCGTTCGCCTTCGTGATGATGCCCTCGACGAGCGCCTGCAGCTCGGTGAGCTGCTCCTCTGTCGCGTCGGGCGAGGCGATGTAAACGAGTTCGTACTGCTTCACTGCTGCCATTCGGCCTCCTTCTGGCCTGAACGTCCCCTCGACTCGGGGCAAGGAGGACGCGTCACCCCTTTGGTGGCGCGTTGAAGACCTGCATGGTCTTCTCGATCCCGTCGCGTGCGAAGCACTCGACGGCATCAGCGGCCGTCACGACCGCATCGTCCACGACAGCCCGGACGTCGGGCGGTATCGCGGACAGGACGTGATCGGCGAGATCGCGGCGCGGATCCCCGCGCCCGACCCCGATCCGGAGCCGGGCGAACTGCTCCGTCCCGAGCACGCCGATGATCGACTTCAGGCCGTTGTGGCCTCCCGCCGATCCGGCTGGCCGTGCCCGCAACTGTCCGGCGGGCAGGGCCACCTCGTCGAGCACCACCAGCAGGTCCTCGACGGGGATCTTGTAATACCGCAGCAGGTCGCCCACGGCGCCGCCACTGAGGTTCATGTACGTGAGCGGCTTGACGAGCAGCAGTCCGCCGTCCGTGCCTCTCGCCCGTGCCATCACCGCATCGGCCGGCGCGGCTTCGAACCGCACGCCATGCCGTGCCGCCAACACGTCCATCGCCATGAAGCCGACGTTGTGAAGCGTGTCCCTGTACCTCGGGCCGGGATTGCCGAGCCCCACGATCAGCTTCACGCGCAACGCCCCACGGGTGCCCTACTTGTCCTTGGCCTCCGGCTTGCCCTTCTTGGCGACCTCGGGCTCGGCCGGTGCGGCGGCGGCATCGTCGGTGGACGTGCGTGCGGCCACCACGTGCACGAGCAGCATGTCGGCCGGGCTCACCGGCGTCCACGACTGATCCTTCGCCACGTCGCGCACGTACACGCCGTCGCCGATCATCATGCCCGCCACGTCGATGTCGATGTGCTCCGGGATCTCGGCCGGCAGGGTCTCGACCACCACGTCGCGGTGGACGAAGTCGAGCACGCCGCCCTGCACCTTCACGCCGCGCGGCTCACCGTGCAGGCGGACGGCGACCTTCACGTGCACCTTGCGCGTGAGGTCGACGCGATAGAAGTCCGCGTGCAGCAACTGGTGCGTGACCGGCTGCAGCAGGTACTCCTTCACGATGACCTTGGTCGCCGCGCCGGCGATCGTGAGATCGATGAGCGTGTTCAGGCCTGCTTCCGAGTGCAGCAGCTTGGACAGGGTCCTGGGATCGACGGCGACCGCCTGCGGCTCCTTGCCGCCACCGTACACCACTGCGGGAATCCGGCCTGCCACGCGCAGACGACGGGCTTCGTTCTTGCCGCGCGACTCGCGGACAACGGCATCGAGGGTTGTATCCACACTCAGCTCCTACTCTCAGTCGAGCCGACGCCAGGGGGCGACGGCAGACCTACCATGGGGTTCACGCGCCTATACGAACAGCGAAGAAACCGACGTTTCTTCATGAATGCTGCGGATGGCCTGGCCCAGGAGCCGCGCCACAGACAGGCATTCGATTTTCGACGAGCCCCGCAGCGCCTCGCCCTGCGGGATCGTGTTGGTCACCACCAGCTTCTCGATGGGCGACTGCTCGATCCGCTCGATGGCCGGACCGGACAGGACGCCGTGTACCGCACAGGCGATGATGCGTTCGGCGCCGTTGGCCTGCAGCGCCTGCGCCGCCTTCACGATCGTGCCTGCCGTGTCGATGATGTCGTCCTGCAGCACGCACGTGCGCCCGCGGACGTCACCGATCACGTTCATCACCTCGGCCGCTCCCGTCTCAGAGCTGCGACGCTTGTCGATGATCGCCAGGTCTGCGCCGATCCGCTTGGCGTAGGCCCTGGCGCGTTCCGCACCTCCCGCGTCAGGCGACACCACCGTGACATTCGGGAACCGCTGGCGCGTCAGGTAATCGATGATCACCGGCGCCGCGAACAGGTGGTCCACCGGGATGTCGAAGAACCCCTGAATCTGGGCCTTGTGCAGGTCCATCGTCAGGATGCGGTGGGCACCCGCCGCACTCAGCAGGTTGGCCACCAGCTTGGCCGAGATCGGCACGCGCGGCTTGTCCTTGCGGTCCTGCCGGGCGTAGCCGTAGTACGGCATCACCGCCGTGATGCGCGATGCCGACGAGCGCCGGAACGCGTCGATCATCACGCACAGTTCCATGATGTTGGCGTCCACCGGCCGCGACGTCGGCTGCACGATGAACACGTCGGTCCCGCGAATGTTCTCGTCGATCTGGAACGAGACCTCGGTGTCCGGAAACCGCATCAGGCGCGCCTGCCCGGGCGCCACGCACAGGAACTCGGAGATTTCCTGCGCCAGTTCCGGGTGGGCACTGCCCGAGAACACCTTCAAGTTCGATCGCGCCATCGCCGTCCGTGGAAACGCACTACATCCATCGCCGCTTCCGCGGCCAGCCTGCCCGGAAGCCTTCCGGACCGGCCCATCCCGAAAGGGATTGGCTGGGGCGGAAGGATTCGAACCTTCGAATGCGGGATTCAAAGTCCCGTGCCTTACCGCTTGGCGACGCCCCAATCGGGTGATCCGTCGCGCCTGAGACGAGCCCACGCGGGACAGGCGACCGTTGATCCTACCTCATGACGGGGATGTGTCGTCAACTCACCGACAACCGGGCAGCGGGCACCGGGCAGCGGGCACCGGGCGCCGGGCGCCGGGCGCCGGGCGCCGGACGGCATTCTCAGCATTCCCGGCATTCCCGGCATTTCCCGTATTCAGCCCGGCCGAGGAGTGGCGTCTGCCACACGCGCGTACCGGCGGGCCAACCGGCCAGGAGAGCCGAGACGTCCATCGCAGGGTCGAACAGACCGAAGCACGCCGATCCGCTGCCAGACATGGCGGCGAGGCGAGCGCCGGCGTCCCGCAGGCGAGTGACGATGGTCGTGATGGAGGGATGGTGGGCGGCGACAGGTGCCTGCAGGTCGTTGCCATAGCTGGCCACGTCCTCTTCGGCGACACCCGCTCCCGAATCGAACCATCCGTATGCGTCGCGTGTCGACACCCCGAACGGCGGACGCACGAGGACGACAGTCGCGGGCGGTTCGTCAGGCATGGGGGTCAACTCGTCGCCGATGCCTTCGCCGCGCATCGTGCCGCCATGCGCGAAGTACGCGACGTCCGCACCGAGCGGGCGCACGATGGCGGCCAGGTCCGCGTCGGGCATCGCGTGCCCGGCCCATGCGGCCACGAGACGCGCCGCGGCGCACGCGTCCGCGCTACCGCCGCCAAGCCCCGCTTCAGCGGGTACGTGCTTCTCGAGATGCAACTGCAGGCCGTCGATGTCGCGCCCGAGCGCGCGAGCCATGGCCAGCGCGCCCCTCCACGCCAGGTTCGTGTCGTCGGTCGGCACGCCAGGCGTGTCGCACGTCAGCATGAACGGCCCTTCGCTCACGTCAAGCGTGAGGCGATCGGCGATCGCGATCGACTGCAGGACCGTGTGGACGAGGTGATACCCGTCGCTCCGCAGGCCGCGCATGCGCAGGTCGAGATTGACTTTGGCCGGGGCGAGTGTGGTCCACGCCATGTTCAGCGCTCCACGAGCGTGCGGCGCGTGCGGAGTTCGCTGGCCGCCACTTCGCGCGTGCCTTCCGGTACCTCGACGTGCAGCGCGCCTTCGGGCAACTCCGGCAGCGCGTCAGGCGCATCGAGCACCAAACGCGCATCGGTCCGTCTGGCCGCGGCGCCAACGCCCTGCAGCCGAATCGCCGTCGGCCACGTGAGTCCCGTGCGCGTGTACTCGATCCGCCAGTGCGCGTCGGTGGCAGCCATCACCACCGGCACGCCGTCGGTGCCGCGCCTCAGCCAGAGCGCGCGGCCGGCATCGAGATCGAGACGCGCCCACACCTCGCCGAACGTCGCCCCGCCGCGCACCTGCCAGTCGGCGACTCCACACCCGGTCACGATGGCCAGAAGATCGGCGGGCGTGAGTGCAACGCCCACCACCGCATCGAGCAGTTCCGACGCCGACGTCCCCCGCACGACAGCCGACTCACGAGGCAGGAACAACAGCGCGCGCTCGGGCCGTGCCGCGAGTACGAACACGGGTGCCCCGAACGGCGCAAGCCCTTCGAGTCGCATGGCCTCACGTGCGACGCCAACCTGCAGCGTGCCACGCACCCTGTCGCCATCGATGCGTCCAGACAGCCGGAGGTCCGCGGTGACGGCCGCGTGCGGCAGGCACGATCGACGGGCGTCGGCTTCGATGGCCGGCAGGTCGACCAGCGGCGTGCCGGGGCCATCGGGCAGTGCGAGGCGCACGGCGGGGGCACACCCCACGCCAATGAGGAGCGCGATGGCTGCCACGCCCCGCATCACGCATGCGCGACAACTAACGCCCACGTGCGCGCTCGATCTTGCTCCTGATGGCGGTGGCGTCGGTCGACTCGTTGTCGCCGGCCAGCGCGCGCTCCCACGCCGCCACGGCGCCGCGTTTGTCGCCAAGCGCCAGCAGCACATCGCCAAGATGGTCCTGGATGACCGAGTTGGTCGTCTCGATCGCCGCGGCCCGCTGGAGCGGTTGGCGCGCGTCCTTGATCCTGCCCTGCTTGAAGTAGGCCCACCCGAGGCTGTCGAGATAGGAGCCATTGTCGGGATCGGCCTCGAGGGCCTTCCGGATCATCGTCACGGCCTCGTCGAACGAGACGCCGTCTTCGACCAGCATGTAGCCCAGGTAGTTGAGCGACGGCGCGTGATCGGGTTGGACGGCCAGTCCCTTCCTGAACGCGATCTTCGCTTCGGCACGTCGCCCGAGCCGTTCGAGGATCGCCCCACGCTGGAACCAGTAGCCCACCTGACTGCCGAAGGCCTGCTCGGTGTCGTCGAGCAGCTTCAACGCCTGCGGCTCACGGCCGGCATCGGCGAGCGTGCTCGCCAGTGCGAGCGCCGTCGACGGGTCGTCAGGACGCCGCGTTCGTTCGCCTTCGAGCAGCGCCACGGCCTCGTCGGGCTGCTTCGCGCCGATGTACGCCTGCGCGAGCAACCGCCCGATCTGGACGTCGCCCGGGCGCGCGGTACGCAAGTCGCGACCGAGCGCGATGGCCCGATCGAACTGCCTGGTCACCACGAGTGTCTGCAGCAGGTATGCGTCCAGGATGGAGTCGGCACGCGCCGCCCGCGCCTTCTCGATCACGCCGATCGCGGCATCCCGCTCCCCGAGCGCCATGTGCGCATTGGCCAGCCTCATCGTCACGCCGGCCGCTGACTGCGCGTTGGCGATGCGGCCCTGTTCGACAAGCGGCGTCAGGAGATCCACCACCTGACGATGCTCGCCGCGGTCGGCGTGAACCTGCGACAACGCCAGCGGTCCGCGCACATCGGTGGGCGCAATCGCCAGAAGGACGCGCGCGTTGCGCTCCGCCCCCTCGCCGTCACCCAACTGACGCTGCGCCTGCGCGAGCAGGTACCGCGCCTGCAGATCGGTGGGGTGTGCCTCGACGGCCTGCTCGAGCACGCGTCTGGCCTGGTCGGCATCGTCGGCGCCGAGCAGCGCCGTCGCCTGCCGAAGCCGCAACTCGACGGCCTTCGGGTTCTCGTCGGCGGCCAACCCGTACGCCGTCGCCGCTTCGCGCCAGCGCCGCGCACGCTCCAGCAGTTCGGCCTGCTGCACGCGCGCCCTGAAGTAGCCCGGTTCGGCGTCGAGCACTTCTTCCAGTACGCCGAGGGCCTCGTCACGCCTGTCGGTCCGCTCGAGGGCCTGCGCCAGCAGGGCCCCCGTCTCGAGCGACCCACCGTCGCCGTCGTAGACCGATCGCAGGACCGTGGCGGCATCGGCCGCGCGGCCGACCTGCAGGTACAGGCGGCCGAGCACCATCGGGATGTTGGTGTCGTAGGTACGGCCGGCCGCGGCCTTCTCGAGGTGTCCGATCGCCGTGTCGACAGCCGCACGATCGCGCGGGGCCACCCTGTCGCCCTGCATCGCCGACGCCGGCACGCCCAGCATCCCGAGCAGCCAGTGCGCGTCGGCGTTGTCGGCGTCGCGCGTCAGGGCCTGTCCGGCCACGCGCCGCGCATCGTCGGCCCGATCGTGTCGGGCGTAGAGCTGCCCCAGTTCCGTGAGGATCCCCGGAGATTCGTCGAGCGTTGCGGCTCGTTCGAGCGCCGCGATGGCACCCGCGGCGTCGCCGGTCGACTCCAGCCGCCGCGCTTCGAGGAAGGCCTGATACGCCTCGGCACGCGCCGTGGACCCACCGCCCGGACCGGCAGGTGCAGGCTGGACCACCAGCGTCACGGCCAACAGGACAAGAGACAGCATCAGGTGATTATCTCCGGCAACAGGCAACCGGCAACGGGCAACCGGTCAGCACAACCGGGCACCGGGCACCGGAATGATGGAAGCACAAACCTGCAATGGCGAATGGACTCCATGAAGCCCGTTCCGCGCCGTGAGTACCTGATTGATCGGTTTCGGTGCCCGGCGATCGGTGCCCGGTGCCCGGTGCCCGGTGCCCGGTATTCGTCGTTTGATCCATGATGATGCCGCGTGCGCGTGCTCATCGTCAGACTGCGGCTGATCGGCGACGTCGTCTTCACGACGCCCGTCATCGGCGCGCTGCGGCGGGCCATGCCCGATGCGCATCTGTCCTATCTCGTCGAGCCGGCGGCGGCACCTGTCGTCGGTCACCATCCGGCGCTCGACGAGGTGATTCCGGCGCCTCGGACGCGGGGATGGCAGCGCGTGTGCGACGACCTGGCACTGGGGCGGCGGCTCCGTCGCGGACGGTACGACGTGGTCCTCGATCTTCACAGCGGTCCGCGCGCCTCGTGGCTCACCTGGCTCAGCGGCGCCCCCCGACGGATCGGGTTCGCCGTGCAAGGCCGCGAGTGGATGTACACCGACGTGGTGGCCCGGCCACGGGAGATCCGGCCACGCCACTCCGTGGAGAACCAGTGGGATCTACTCGCACCACTGCTGCCCGACCTCGCCCCACCGACACCCGCCGGCGACCCGGTGATGATGGTGCACGCGCCTGGCGCCGATGATTCGGTGGACGCCTGGATGCAGCGTGAGAGCCTTTCCAACGGACAAGACCTCGTCGTGGTGCATGTGAGCGCGGGCAACGCCTTTCGCCGGTGGCCGCTGCCGTCCTTTGTCGAGTTGGCGGAGCGCCTATCGGCAGTTGACCGCAATCGTCGTATCATCCTGACGTCCGGACCATCAGAGGCGGCGGCTGCCGCAGAGGTGGTTCGTCTGGTGCGTGAGCGCCGGCCCGAATCCCCGGAGGCCGTTCGAACCTGTGGGGACATGTCGTTGGACGAGTTGCATGCCTTGATTGGCCGGGCGTCGCTCTACATCGGCGGAGATAGTGGGCCCCTGCACGTGGCCGCCACCACCACGACGCCGATAGTGGGACTGTACGGGCCCACGCTGGCGGTGCGGTCGGCACCCTGGCGTGACCCGCGGGTTCCGAGTGTGGCGGTCGATGCCGGGCAACTGCCCTGCCGGCCGTGCGAACAACGTGTCTGTGTGCCGGGCGACTTCCGGTGCCTGACGCACATCACCGTCGACGCGGTCGTCGCGGCAGCAGAACGGGCACTGACGCCCGGAGCCGCAGGCGCCCGTGCCGACTGAGAAGGATGTCGAGCACGACGTGACAGCGCCGGCACTGCGCACCGCACGCATGGACCGCCTCGAGACCCTCTCGCTGTCGGTGCTCCTGTGCTTCGTCGCGGCGCTGCAGTTATCGGTGGCCGCGTCCGGGGTGCTGCTCGCCCTCACCCTGCTCTGCTGGGTCGCCCTCCTCGTGACGCGCGAGGAGGAGCAGTTCGGCGTCCCGCGCTTCTTCTGGCCACTGGCGGTATACGCCGCCGTCACGCTCATCTCGTCGACCGCCTCCGTCGATCCGGGCGTGAGCATCGTGGACTCCAAGCAACTGGTGCTCTTCCTGATCGTGCCGCTGGTGTACCGTCTGGCACGCGGGCATCGGGCACACCTGTTCGCCTCCGTGATCATCGCGGTGGGCGCCGCGAGCGCGCTCGTCGGCCTGTTCCAGTACGGCTTCCTCCAGTTCGACAACCTCGGCCGCCGGCCGGAGGGCATGCTCACGCACTACATGACGTACTCGGGGGCCTTGATGCTCGTGGCGTGCGTTGCCGGGGCTCGCGTGCTCTTCGGACGCCACGACAGGACGTGGCCGATGCTGGTGCTGCCGGCGATCCTCGTCGCGCTCGGACTCACCTTCACGCGAAGCGCGTGGGTGGGCCTCTGCATCGGCATGGCCGTCCTGCTCTCGCTGCGCGACCGCCGGCTCGTGGCGGGCATTCCCGTGGCGCTGGCCCTCGCGATCGTCGTGGCGCCGTCGAGCGTCACCGACCGCTTCTATTCGATTTTCGATCTCCAGGATCCGACCAATCGCGATCGCGTGGCGATGCTGAAGTCGGGCGCGGCGATGGTCGAGGACCATCCGCTCACGGGTGTCGGTCCGGACCAGGTCAAGGCCGTCTACCAGGTGTACCGGGTGCCCGAGTCCGTGCAGCCACTCAACGTCCACCTGCACAACGTGCCGATGCAGATCGCCGCCGAGCGCGGCCTGCCCGCGCTTGTCGTGTGGCTCTGGTTCGTGATCACCGTGGCGCGCGATCTCTATCGACGCGTCCAGCACCGCACGGGGGCGACGCGGGCGCTCGCCGCCGGCGCGCTGGCAAGCCTTGTCGCGATGCTCGGCGCGGGTTTCTTCGAGTACAACTTCGGCGACTCCGAGTTCCTCATGCTCCTGCTGGTGATCCTCACCCTGCCTTTCGCGGCGGAGCGGCCGGAGTCGGTCCACGGCCACCCGTGAACCGCCCGCATCAGTGAGCGGACATCTCATCCTCCCGGCCGCACGGGCACGCGCGATTCTCGACGCCTTCGCGGGACGTGACGTGCTGGTGGTGGGCGACGTGATGCTCGACCACTTCCTCTTCGGGCGCGTCCATCGCCTCTCTCCCGAAGCCCCCGTGCCCATCGTCGAATACGACCACGACGACCATCGTCCCGGCGGCGCGGCCAACGTCGCGATGAACCTCGCCGCGCTCGGTGCCACTGTCTCGTTGGTCGGCGTCGTGGGCGACGATGAGTCCGGCGCGCAGTTGCGCGATCGGCTGGCATCGGGCCGCGTCGACGCGACGGGCCTGATCACTGACGCGGCCCGCCCGACGACGAGGAAACTGCGCATCGTGACACAGCGCCAGCAACAGGTAGCGCGAGTGGATTTCGAGGCAGACATCGACGTCGCCGGCAGCGTCGCGCAGCAGCTGGCGCGCGCAATCGCCGAACGCTCGGCACGCGCCCATGCGATCCTCGTGTCCGACTACCTCAAGGGCACCATCACGGCGGAGATCATGGCGGCGGTGACGACGAGCGCTGGTGCGCAGAACGTGCCCGTGCTCGTGGACCCCAAGATCCCGCACCTCGATCTGTATCGTGGCGTCACGCTCGTGACCCCCAACCAGCTCGAAGCCGAGACGGCCACGCACGCGCGCGTGCGCACCGACGATGAGGCGCGAGAGGCCGCGCGTCGGCTGCGGGATCGCCTGCAGTGCGCGTCCGTCGTGATCACGCGTGGCGAGCAGGGGATGTGGGTACTCGACGGCACGTCGACGCCGCCTGTCGAGGCCAACTTCGCCTCCACCGCCATCGAAGTCGCCGACGTCACGGGGGCCGGCGATACGGTGATCGGCACGCTCGCGCTCGCCACAGCCGCGCAGGCGTCACTCGTCGAGGCCGCACAGATCGCGACAGTGGCCGCCGGGATCGCCGTCAGCCACTTCGGCGCGGTCGCCGTCACGCAGGCAGAACTGCGCGACGCGTTCGCGTAGGCGTGCGGGCGCGTCGAACCCGCGACGCCGGGGGCGATCGTCGTCCCGCGGCCGCGGCTCGAGCCGCACGGTCAGCAGTTCGTGGTGAACCTCACGCCAATCGATTGAGCGACGGCGACTCCAGCGAGAGCGAAGTCGCGACTGCGGAGGAGACGGGCACGGCTCCCACGTCTCGGAGGACCGTGCCCGGGGCCTGATGGCCGTGTGCGTGGATCGCCGCCAGCGCAAACAGAAGACCGACCAGCGTGAAGACGACTCCCGCGATCGCGAAGAGAATCGCCGCGATCCGCTCACCACCACGGACGATGGCCTGTTCAGGGTGACGCGGGTCGTACAGGACATCGACGGTGTCGCCGACATGCTTCGGTTGCCAACCCACCGAGTCGGTGGTGAATCGAAGCGGGTTGCCTTCGGGGCCGGCGAACTCGATGGTGTAGCGCGGGCCGTTGGCGTAGGTCGAACTCCCCGGAGGAACGTAGCGCTCCACGACACGCCCTGTGACGCCGGTGTGCGTGAGTGCCGCCCGTCTTTCGCAACGCCGGCGTCGCACCGCAGCGACGCACGCGGCAAGCCCTCCCGCAAGCGTGACCAATCCGACGACGCCAGCCAGAAGCGCCACAGGCATGAGCGCCATCCTACAACGCAACCGTCACTGACGCGGACCCGCCGCCCAAGCCAGGATGACCGGGGGAAGCCCCGACCCTGCCAGGGTGCAGATGCACAAACAGGGGCACCCGTACGGATGCCCCTGTGTGGCGCCAAACCTCCGAGACAGTGGTGCCTCCCTGGCGCCGATGGCCCGGGCAGCGGAACTACTGCACGCGCTGGCGGCGGCGGACGGCGGCGCCCGATGCGAGGAGGCCGAGGCCGACGAGCAGCATCGAGCCAGGTTCAGGCACGGCCCTCTGGATCATCAACTGATCCTGCGCGGCCAGCTTGTTGTCGGCCCTGATCAACTGCACCACGTAGACCTGATCGCCGCCACCAAAGCCGTACGTCGCGGCATTGTTCACGCCCCACTGCGCGACAGCGTTGTTGACGCCATTGGCCTGGCTCTCGAGGAACCAGATCGCATACTGCACGTCGGCCCCGGACCACCCGCTGGCGCCGTCGCGGTACCAGTGGTAGATGGCCTTTGTCGCGTCCGAGATGGCCACGTTTCTCGACGTCGTCCTGTCGGTGATGGCCTTGACTTCGTACTGGTCCGAATAATTGATGTACTCGCTCACTTCGAGACAGAACGTCTTCCAGGTGTCGCCGGCACCCACTCCGCTCACGACCCGGAGGTCGAAGGGCCCCCCGCCATGCAGGGTGGTGTTGTCGCCTGGCTTGTCGAACTCGACGATACTGCCCACGCCCAGCACGTCGGCCGACGCCGGTGCCGCCACACAAAGACCCGCCACGATTGCGATTGCACGAAAAGTCTGCTTGATCATCCCGAACCTCGTCTGAGTCCAGCGGGAAGGGGAGCGTTTCCCACCGCCTGCCTCAATTAAAGCAAACGCGATGCCAGCCCAACTCATGGGCGATCGCGCGTACAGCGCGCCGATCGGCGCGGAATATTCCCCTCACGAGCAGACTCTTGTCCTGTCGATCAGTGCCTGAAATGTCTGCGTCCCGTGAAGACCATGGCCAGGCCGTGCTCGTCGGCGGCGGCGATCACTTCCTGGTCGCGGACCGACCCGCCCGGCTGCACGCTGGCCGTCGCGCCGGCGGCCGCCACGGCGTCAAGGCCATCCCTGAACGGGAAGAAGGCGTCTGATGCGACGACGGAGCCTGTGAGGTTACCCTCGCCCGCCTTCATCATCGCGACCTTGACAGCATCCACGCGGCTCATCTGCCCCGCACCGACACCGAGCGTCCTGTCGGCGGAAGCAAAGAGGATGGTGTTCGACTTCACGTGCGCGCACACGCGCCACGCGAAGCGCAGCGCCTGCCACTCCTGCGCCGTCGGCTGGCGCCGCGTCACCACCTTCAGGTCGGTGTCGGGACCCCACGGGTCGCGCGCTTCCGTCACGCGGTCTCGCTGCTGCACCAGGGTGGCCCCCAGGATCGAGCGCCATTCGAGGGTGTCGACCGCAGCCAACGCAGCGAAGTCGGCGGTCACGACGCGCAGGTTCGCCTTCTTGGCCAGGATGGCCAGCGCGTCGGCGTCGACGCCCGGCGCCACTACCGCCTCGATGAATGTCGAGACGATGGCCTCTGCCGTCGCGGCGTCGAGCGTGCGATTGAGGCCGATGATGCCGCCGAACGCCGAGAGGGGGTCGGCGTCGCGCGCGCGGACGTAAGCGTCCGCCGCATCGCGGCCCGTGGCCACGCCGCACGGATTGGTGTGCTTGATGACGCTCGCGGCAGGCTCGATGAACTCGAGCACGATGCGTGCGGCGGCGTCGAGATCGAGCAGATTCGTGAAGCTCAGTTCCTTGCCCTGATGGATCGTGACGCCGCCGAATCCCGCCGCGCCGTCGGCATACCACGCCGCGGGCTGGTGCGGGTTCTCGCCGTACCGCAGCGTGCGGATGCGCGTGTGCCGGCGGGTCACGTCCTCCGGGAACGTCCCGCGCGACGCGACGGGCACGCGCACCCCGCCGTCCTCATCCATGTTCACGCAAGATAGCTCTGACGCGATCATCTGGTCGTACGCGCCCGTGTGCGCGAAGGCCTTGCGCGCGAGTTCGAAGCGCAGCGCCTGTGGCACGGTACCGGCCGCCAGCGCCTCCAGCACGCGCGGGTAGTCGGCCGGGTCCACCACCACGAGCACGTCGCGGAAGTTCTTGGCCGCCGCGCGCACCATCCCAGGTCCGCCGATGTCGATCTGCTCCACCAGCCCCGGTACCGTCGTCGACGCGTCAGCCGCCGCTTTCGCGAACGGGTACAGGTTGACCACGACGATGTCGATGAGGGGGATGCCGTGCTCGGCGAGCGACGCGAGGTGATCCGCCTTGTCGCGGCGCGCGAGGATGCCGCCGTGCACGCGCGGGTGCAGCGTCTTGACGCGGCCGTCGAGCATCTCCGGGAATCCGGTGATGTCGGAGACCTGCGTCACGGCAAGGCCTTCCGCGTCGAGCGCCCTGGCGGTGCCCCCGGTGGAGAGCAGGTGATAGCCGAGGTCCGCGAGGCCGCGCGCGAATGACGTGAGGCCCGTCTTGTCGGACACACTGATCAGAGCATGGGATGACATGGCGTTCGAAAGCAGGTGATTACGTGGCTTGACACTGTTGAGCCGGCATCGCTATCCTGTCGGCCGCCGGACAATCAGAGAGTGGTACATGCAGGGTTTCCGGGGTAACCGTGCGTCCGGATCCATGCCGGACGGACGCACCTTCTGCCGGTTCGCACCGGCGGCGACGCAAGGCAGGTCAGCACCATGGAACGCATCACGGGCAAGGTCAAGTGGTTCAACAACGCCAAGGGGTACGGGTTCATCGAGCGCGAATCGGGCAATGACGTCTTCGTGCACTTCTCGGCCATCCAGGGCGCCGGGTTCCGGACGCTGGACGAGGGGCAACCTGTGGAGTTCGAGATCGTCGACGGTCCGAAAGGCCCACAGGCCGGCAACGTCACCAAAGCCGACTGACCTCGGGTAGAGCCCGTGGGCGGGGACCTCGCCGCCCACGACATCGGTCGATACGCTCCAGACGCGCGTCATTCCCTGTCGCTGCCCGTTCCGACCTTCACCGCACGCGCCGTCAGTCCCACCTTCCCGTCGTGTCGCGTCACCAGGAATCGCACCTCGTCGCCGGGATGCCGCTCCTGCAGCACCCGCATCTGGTCGCGCACCAGTCCCGCGAACCTGTGGAACGGCACCACGTCGAGACCTTCTTCTCTGCGCGCCTGCATGAGGGCTTCATACAGTTCGTGCAGTTTGTCGGTCTCCTGCAGGGGATCGTGGAACACCGCCGTGTGCAGCACCTGTCCGGACGACGGCGTCGCTGCCGGCGTCGATGGCTTCACGAACGGCGTGCTCCGGCCTTCCTCCTTCGCGCGCACGCTGCGATCCCAGAGATCGCAGAACGTCGAGTAGCGCGCCTGCAGCGTGGTGAACTGGAAGCGGGTGATCGCGCTCTCGAACGTCACGCGATCGAATCGCTTGAAGGCGCGGTCCAGCGCCGCGCGACTCTCGACGGGCGGACGCGCGGTGCGGCCGGAGAAGTACATCGTGTACTCCGACTCCACCTTCTTCAGCTGCACCGACAGGGCGTGCAGTTCGCGTTCGGGAGCGGGCGACTTGGGCAGGGGGCTGACTCCTCGGGCGTGCTCGGTGGGTCGTCGGGAGTCAGCGCGGCAGCAGGAACCATGTGAGCGGCAACCACAGCTCCCGCGCGAACGGCACCGGCCTGTCGTCGACCAGCACCTCGCATCCGGGATAGCGACCGACGATCGTGAACAGATCGCGTAGGCGCACCACGTTCGACGGATGGAATCGCGCACGCACGCGATACGCCGCACCGGTGCCCACCTCGCGGAACTCCGCCGACGCACGCGCGATCGTCATCGCGCGCTCGAAGTCGTCGCCGTCGAACCGCGGGAACACCAGCGTGAACGAGAACGGGACGTCGCCGGTGCCGAAGAGCGCCGTGCGCAGATCCGGATCGAGCGCCGCCAGTTCCTCGACCGTCGGCTGCTCGGCAAGATCCGCATACGGCCAGAAGTGCTCCCGTGGCTGGTAGTCCGGGAGCGCGCGGGTCGGTGCGTCCGGGGTGATGGACTTGGCGGGCGTATCGGTCATGCGCGGAGGAGCGGGCAGGCCACGCAGGCGTCGTGCGGACGTCCGGGCCTGGCAAAAGGCGCCCCGAGGGGGAATGGTAGCATTCGCGCGTGTCGCGAGCGCGCGTGATCCCCGCGGTTGACCATCTGCTCGGCCTGCCGGCCGTGCAGCGCCTCGCCACCGAGTACGGCGACCGGCGCGTGCGCCAGGCAATCGACGCGGAAATCGCCCGCCTGCGGACGTCGCTGCTCGACGACACGGCCCCAGGCGTTGCCACGCGTGACCAGGCCACGGCCCTTCTGCTCGAACGTCTCGATGCGGCGCTCGTTGCGTCACGCGAGCCGTCGCTCAGGACCGCGATCAACGCCACGGGCGTGATCCTGCACACGAACCTCGGACGCGCCCCGCTCGCCGACGAGGCGCTTGCCGCGATGCGTCTCGTCGGCATGGGCTACAGCACGCTCGAGTTCGACGTCGCGACGGGACAGCGCGGTTCTCGGCACGCGCACCTCGACGCGGTGCTGCGCGAGGCGACTGGTGCGGACGCCGGGCTCATCACCAACAACACGGCAGCAGGCCTCACGGTGACGCTCGCGGCACTGGCCGCTGGACGCGAGGTGATCATCAGCCGGGGCGAACTCGTGGAGATCGGCGGAGGCTTCCGTGTCCCGGAGGTCCTCCGCGGGTCGGGCGCGCTGCTGCGCGAAGTCGGCACGACCAACCGGACGCGTACCGCCGACTACGCGGCCGCCATCTCTCATCGCACGGCCGCCATCCTGCGCGTGCATCCGTCCAACTTCCGCGTAGACGGGTTCACGGAACGCCCGGAGGTCCGCGAACTCGCCGCGCTCGCGCAACGCTTCACGATTCCCCTGATCGAAGACGTGGGTTCGGGCTGGCTCGGGTTCGATCTGTTCGCGGCCGACGCGTTCCCCGCCGGCGCCAGGAGCGTGCTCGCGAGTGAACCCGCCGTCCGCGCCAGCATCGCAGCCGGCGTCGATCTGGTGGCGTTCAGTGGCGACAAGCTGCTCGGCGGACCGCAGGCCGGGATCATCGCCGGACGCTCGGCGCTCGTGGATCGGATCGGTCGTCACCCGCTGATGCGGGCCGTGCGTGCCGACAAGCTGACGTACGCCGCGCTCGACGCGACGCTTCGCGCGTTCACGAGCGGTCACGCCGCGCGGGCGGTGCCCGTGATGCGCATGCTGGCCGCGAGTCCCGGCACGCTGGCCGCGCGCGCGACGGCGCTGGCCGCGCGGCTCACCGATGGCGGGGTGCGATGTGAGGTGGGTCCGGGCGTGTCGACGATCGGCGGCGGGTCGACGCCAGGCGCAACGCTTGCGACCACGTTGGTCCGCCTGTCGTCGTCGTCGCCAGGCAGGCTCCTCGCCCGCCTGCGCGAACAGCCCACACCTGTCATCGCGCGCATCCAGGACGACTACGTGTGCGTGGACCTGCGAACGGTGGCCGAGTCCGAGGAGTCGCTCCTGGTCGCGGCGCTGGTGAACGCGAGGGACTGACGCCCTGCGGGCGGCCACCCTCTCCGTTGCTACGCAGTTACCGAGGGCAGGCAAGGGCCGCCCCTGCAACCGACTCGGAGAGACGTCGGGCCCCGGGCTTGCCCGGCCCGTCACCACCCCTGCGTGTTCACCCGCCGTACTGTGTGGTGATCCAGTCGCGGTAGCTGCCGCTGGTCACGTGCTGCACCCAGTCCTGGTGGTCGAGATACCACTGGACGGTCTGGCGCATGCCCGACTCGAAGGTGTGCGAGGGTTCCCACGCCAGCTCCGCGCGGATCTTCGTCGGGTCGATCGCATACCGATGGTCGTGACCGGGCCTGTCGCGCACGAACGTGATGAGGTCGGCGTACTGCCCGTCGGCCCGCGGCGCGAGCGCGTCGAGGATGCCGCACAGCGTGTGGACCACCGCGAGGTTGGGACGCTCGCTGTTGCCGCCGACGTTGTACGTCTCGCCCGGACGGCCGGCCTCGAGCACGCGTGCGATCGCCGCACAGTGGTCCTGCACGTGCAGCCAGTCGCGCACGTTGGAGCCATCGCCGTAGATCGGCAGCGGCTTGCCCGCGAGCGCGTTGTGGATGATGAGCGGGATCAGCTTCTCGGGAAACTGGTACGGCCCGTAGTTGTTCGAACAGTTCGTCGTGAGCGTGGGCAGGCCGTACGTGTGGTGGTACGCGCGCACCAGATGATCGGAGCCCGCCTTGGACGCCGAGTACGGGCTGTTGGGCGCGTACGGCGTCGCCTCGGAGAACGCCGGATCGTCGGCGCCGAGCGATCCGTACACTTCGTCGGTCGACACGTGCAGGAACCGGAACGCGCCGCGCGCGTCGCCGTCGAGCGACGACCAGTACGCCTTGACCTCGTCGATGAGGGCGAACGTCCCCACCAGGTTGGTCTCGACGAACGCCGCCGGCCCCGAGATCGACCTGTCGACGTGACTTTCGGCGGCGAAGTTGATCACCGCGACGGGCGCATGCGTACGAAGGAGCTTACTTACCAGCTCGCGGTCGCCGATATCCCCGCGCACCAGCTCATGTCGATCGCTGCCCTGCAGACCCGCCAGGTTCTCGGGGTTGCCGGCATACGTCAGCTTGTCCAGGTTGACGATGCGCCCGGTGCCGTTCGCGATCCGGTGATGGACGAAATTTGCGCCGATGAAGCCGGCACCGCCCGTGACGAGGATGGTAGACATCGGGAATGACGAATGTCCTAGAACAGGCCCTGTACGCTCTGGACGGCGAGGTCGATGATGGTGTTGGGGACGATGCCCATGTAGAAGATCGCGAGCGTGGCGAGGGCGAGGCCAGCCGCGGCGCCGCGCGGCACGACGGGTGCCGGGTCCACGGCCACGTCCTCGGACATGTACATCAGCACGACGATCCGCAGGTAGAAGTACACCGACACGACGCTCGTGAGGAAGCCGACGATCGCGAGCCCGAAGTAGCCCTCCTGCACGGCTGCGGCAAAGACGTACCACTTCGCCACGAAGCCCGCCGTCGGCGGCAGGCCACCGAGCGACAGCAGGAAGATGGTCATCACGGCCGCCATGCCGGGCCGCCGGTGCCAGAGGCCCGCGAAGTCGCGGACGTTGTCGTGCGGGTGATCCTCGGTCGACAGGAGCGCGATCACGCCGAACGCGGCGACGTTGGTGATGGCGTACGCCAGCAGGTAGAACAGCATGCCGGCCTTGCCCACCGAGTTGGCCGCGATGAGCCCAACGAGCAGGTAGCCGCCGTGCGCGATGCTCGAGTACGCGAGCATGCGCTTCACGTTGCCCTGCGCCACGCCCACCGTCGAGCCAAGCACCATGGTCGCCACGGCAATCGCCGAGAGGATGGGGGCCCATTCGGCGTGCAGCGGCTCGAACGACGAGAGGAACACGCGGATGAACGCCGCAAACGCCGCCGCCTTCACGCCCGTGGACATGAACCCGGTGACCAGCGTCGGCGCGCCTTCGTAGGCGTCTGGCGTCCACATGTGGAACGGCACCGCCGACACCTTGAACGCGAAGCCCACCAGCAGGAGGCCGACGGCGAGGATCGCCATCACGCCGGGGTCGTTCATCTGGCCGGCCAGCGTCGCCGCCACCTGTTCGAGACGCGTGCTGCCGACCACGCCGTACGTGAATGCCACGCCATACAGGAAGAATGCGCTCGAGAACGCGCCCATCACGAAGTACTTGAAGGCCGCTTCGGCGCCGGCCTCGCTGCTGCGCCTGATGCCCGTGAGCACGTACACCGCCAGCGACATGACTTCCAGCGCAAGGAAGATCACCAGCAGATCGGTGGCGCCGGCCATCAACATCATGCCGGCGATCCCGAACAGCATCAGGATGTGGTACTCACCCGCCGGCACACGCTCGCGATCCACGACAGACGCCGAGAACAGGATCGTCAGGGCGCCGATGACGCAGAGCGTGACGTTGAAGAACAGCGCGAAGTTGTCGGCGCGCATCACGCCGAAGCCGGTGAGGTCGCGTCCCCACAGGAGCACCGACGCGGTCGCCGCGCCCGCCAGGCCGATGAGCCCGAGACCGCCGAGGGGCACCCGCTCGTCGCGCGGCTGGAACGCCTCGGCCAGCATCGTCACGATCGCGGTGAGCGTGACGATGAGAATCGGCATGATTGCCTGCAGGTCGGTCATCATCGGGCCACCTCCGCGTCAGCCGCCGCCACGCGGGATTCGGGCGCCACGACTCGGGAGTCGTGTGCTCGCGTCTCGGTCGCGTCGGCGTAGGCGGCGGGCCTGTCCGCCGGAGCCGAGACGGAAGAGTCCTGCACTGCCACCTCGGCGAAGGCGGGGCGCTGCGCGTGCAGCCGCTCGACCAGCCGATCCACGGCCGGCGCCATCGGCGTCAGGAAGATGTTGGGGAACACGCCCATGACGAACGCGAGCACGACGCACGGGCCGATGGCGGCCCACTCGCGCGGCTCGAGGTCGGGCAACGTCTTGTTCTTCGGGTTGGTGAGCGCGCCGTAGTTCACACGCTGGAACATCCACAGCATGTAGACCGCCGACAGGATCACACCCGTCGTCGCGACAACGGCCAGCACGGGCCGCCAGCGGTACGTGCCGAGCAGCGAGAAGAATTCGCCGATGAACCCGTTGGTGAGCGGCATGCCGATGGAGGCCAGGGTGATGAGCAGGAACACGGCCACGAGCCGCGGCGTCACGTGCTTCAGTCCGCCGTATTCGGCGATCTGCCGCGTATGGCGCCTGTCAGACAGCATCCCGACGATGAGGAAGAGGCCGCCCGTGCTCACGCCGTGCGCGAGCATCTGGAAGATCGCGCCCTGCAAGCCCTGCTGGTTCGACGCGCAGATGCCCAGCACGATCACGCCCATGTGGCTCACCGACGAGTACGCCACGAGCTTCTTCATGTCGGGCTGCACCATGGCGACGAGCGCGCCGTACACGATACCGATCGCGGCGAGCGTGCCAATCCAGGGTGCCAGTTGCAGCGCCGCATCGGGGAACAGCGGGAACGCGAACCTGATGAGGCCGTACGTGCCCATCTTGAGCAGCACGCCCGCGAGGATGACCGAGCCCGCGGTGGGCGCCTGCACGTGCGCGTCGGGCAGCCACGTGTGGAACGGGAAGAGCGGCACCTTGATCAGGAACGCGAGCGCGAAGGCCAGGAAGAACCAGAACTGCGTCTGCGGATCGATCGAGAGGCGATAGAGCTGCAGGAGGTTGAAGCTGTACTGCCCCGTCGCCTGCGCGTGGATGACCGCCAGCCCGATGATGGCGATGAACATGAGCACGCTGCCGGCCATCGTGTAGAGGATGAACTTGACGGCGGCGTACACGCGCTGGTCGTAACCCCAGATCCCGATGAGGAAGTACATCGGGATGAGCATCGCGTCCCAGAAGACGTAGAAGAGGAACAGGTCCAGCGCCACGAACACGCCGAGCATGCCGGCTTCGAGCGCGAGTACGAAGAAGCAGAACTCCTTCACCTTGCGATCGACGCCGTGCCACGACGACAGCAGCGCGAGCGGCGTCAGGAAGCCCGTGAGCACGACGAGCCAGAGACTGATGCCGTCGAGGCCCAGGTGGTAGTCGATGCCGAACGCCGGGATCCACGGCACGCGCTCCACCAACTGGAAGTCGGCCGACGTGCCGTCGAACGCGCCCCAGACCGCCAGCGTGAGAGCGAACACCACCAGCGAGATACCCAGCGCGACGTTGCGGACGAGCCCGTTCTGCTCACCACCCTTGTTCGGGATGGCCAGCAGACACAGCGCACCGATGAGCGGGGCGAAGACGGTGAGAGTGAGGAGCGGAAAGGTCATCGCGCGAGGAAGTAGCCCAGGACCAGCAGCACGCCCGTGAGGAGCGATGCCGCGTAGACGCGCAACGAGCCGGTCTGCAGCAGGCGCAACGCCCCCGCCGACTCGCGCACCAGATACCCCGTACCGTTGACGACGCCGTCGATCACGCGGACGTCGATCGTCTTCCAGAGCACGGACGTCGAACCATCACGCAGCGGATGGACGACCGCGGCGTCGTAGATCTCGTCAACGTAGTACTTGTTCAGCAGCAGTCTGTGGACCGGCGCCAGGCTCTCTGCCGCGCCGTCCGCCGCGTCGGGTCGTTTCAGGAAGAAGAACGCCGCGAGGCCGATCCCCACGAACGCGAGCACCGTCGACACGCCCATCAACGCGAGCTCGGTCTGCGTCTTCGCGGGATCGTCATGCCCTTCGACTCCACCATGGGCCGCGGCTTCGCCATGGCCCATGGTGTCGCTCAGGACTTCGCCATGGTGACTGACGTCGCTCACAACTGACGATGGATGAAAACTGGAGTGGAGAAACGTTTCGATGGCGTTGCTGCCGCCGAGGGCGTGGGGAACGCCGACGTAGCCGGCGAGCACCGAACCGAGCGCGAGGACGACGAGCGGCATGGCCATCGGCCAGGGTGACTCATGCGGGTGGACATGGCCGTGACCATGTCCATGGTCATGGTCATGGTCATGGTCATGGTCGTGTCCATCCGCAACCCCGGGCGAAGGCGAGGAGTGCGCGTGGTCACCATGGGCGTCATGTCCATCCTCCGGAGCCGAGGAGAAGCGCTCTTCGCCGTGGAAGGTCATGAAGATCAACCGGAACATGTAGCAGGCCGTCAGCAGCCCCGTCAGCGCGCCGATCACCCACAGGCCCGTGTGGCCCGTGTAGTACGTCTGGAAGAGGATCTCGTCCTTGCTGAAGAAGCCCGAGAGCAGCGGCACGCCGGCGATCGCGGCCGCGCCGATCACGAACGTCCAGTACGTGACGGGCATGTACTTCTTCAGCCCGCCCATCCTGCGCATGTCCTGTTCGCCAGCCATCGCGTGGATCACCGAGCCGGATCCGAGGAACATCAGCGCCTTGAAGAACGCGTGCGTGTAGAGGTGGAACACGCCGGCCGAGTACGCGCCGACGCCCATCGCCAGGAACATGTACCCGAGCTGTGACACCGTCGAGTACGCGAGCACGCGCTTGATGTCGTTCTGCACGAGGCCGATGGTGCCGGCCATCAGCGCCGTCAACGCGCCGATCACGGCCACCACCTGCAGCGTCTCGGGCGTGTGCGCGAAGAGTTCCGCGTTGCGGCCGATCATGTACACGCCTGCCGTGACCATCGTGGCCGCGTGGATGAGCGCCGACACGGGCGTGGGACCTTCCATCGCGTCGGGCAGCCAGACGTACAGCGGGATCTGCGCCGACTTGCCCGTCGCGCCGATGAAGAACAGCAGCGTGGTCACCGACAGCGCGCCCCACGTCACTTCCACGGGCATCGCGGCGACCTGCTCGGCGATGGCCTTGAAGTCGAGCGTACCGAACGCCGTGAAGGCGCCGAACATGCCGAGGATGAACGCGAAGTCGCCGATGCGGTTCACGATGAACGCCTTCTTGCCGGCGTCGCCCGCTGACTTCTTCGTGTACCAGAACCCGATGAGCAGGTAGGAGCAGAGGCCCACGCCTTCCCAGCCCACGAACATGATCGGGAAGCTCGCGCCCAGCACCAGCGTGAGCATGAACGACACGAAGAGGTTCAGGTACGAGAAGTAGCGCGCGTACTCGCTGTCGCGCTCCTCGTGCATGTAACTCGTCGAGTAGATGTGGATCAGCGAGCCGATGCCGGTGATGACGAGAATCATCAGCGTCGACAGCGGATCGAGCCGCAGCGTGACGGGGACGGTGAAGTCGCCCGACGTCATCCACGTCCAGAGCGTCTGCTCGATGACGCGATGATCGGCAGGCGCGCCGAAGATCTGCGCGGCAGACGCCAGCGACAGGCCGAACGACACGAGCAGCGCGCCGACGGCCACGCCGCCGGACACGGCCTTGGACAGGCGCCGTCCGAGGAAGGCGTTGATCAGGAATCCGATGAACGGAACGAGGATGATGAGCGCGAGCATCGTCGTCTGTCGCCCTACCACTTGAGGGAGGTGAAGGCGTCGGGCGTGAGCGTCTCCCGGTGCCGGAACAGGGCGATGACGATCGCCAGGCCGACGGCCGCCTCGGCGGCCGCCACCGTCATCACGAAGAACGTGATGATCTGGCCTTCGACCGATCCGTTGTGACGGCCCAGGGCCACGAACGTCAGGTTCACGGCGTTGAGCATGATCTCCACCGACAGCAGCAGCGTGATGACGTTCCGGCGCAGGAAGATGCCGGCGGTCCCGATGCTGAAGAGCAGCGCGGAGAGGATCAGGTAGTGGTTCAGCGTGATCATCGGCGGATGTGGGACCTCAGACGGTCTTCTTGGCCAGGACGACGGCCCCGACCATGGCGACGAGGATGAGGAGCGACGTGACTTCGAATGCGAAGGCGTGGTCGCGGAACAGCATCACGCCGATCTCGCGCACCGACTCGACGCGTCCGGCGGCCTGCGGATCGTCGACGATCGGCGCCGCGCGCAACGCCCCGAGCGCCCAGAACAGCATCCCGGCCATCGACGTCGACAAGACGACGCCGAACGCCTTGACGCCACCGGGAATGGGAATCTGCGCGCCGGGCGCCACGTCCTCGCGCGGCGCGTTGAGCAGCATCACCACGAACAGGAAGAGCACCATGATCGCGCCGGCGTAGACGACGATCTGCGTGACGGCGACAAACGGCGAATCGAGGCCGACGTAGAGACCGGCGAGCGCGACAAACGATCCGATGAGCAGCAGGACGCTGTACATCGGATTGCGCTGCCCGACCACGCCGAGCGACGCGACGACGGCGATGGTGGCGAACACGTAGAAGAGCCAGGGGGCCACGGTGTCAGCTCCAGTAGAGGACGCCGGCCGCCGTCACCAGCAGGTTGACGATCGCGAGCGGGAGCAACCGCTTCCAGCCGAAGTCCATCAGCTGGTCGTAGCGGTAGCGCGGCAGGGTCCAGCGCATCCAGATGTAGAAGAACAGGAGCACCGCCAGCTTCAGCAGGAACCACAGCGGTCCCAGCCAGTCGGGCAGGCCCGGAAAATGGAAGCCGCCGAGGAACAGGCTCACCGTCACGCCGCAGACGACGACCATGTTCACGTACTCGGCCAGGAAGAACAGCGCGAACGACATCGAGCTGTACTCGGTGTGATAGCCGGCCACCAGTTCCTGTTCGGCTTCAGGGAAGTCGAACGGCGCGCGGTTGGTCTCCGCGATCCCGGCGACGAAGAAGATGAAGAACCCGACGGGCGCCAGGAACACGTACCACGCGGGTACGGGCAGCACGCCGAAGAGCCACCACGCACCGGCCTGCTGATCCACGATCTCGCGCAGCGAGAGCGAATTGGCGATCACCAGCACGGAGGCGAGCGCCATGCCGTAGGCGAGCTCGTAGCTGATCATCTGCGCCGCGCTGCGCAGGCCGCCGAGCAGCGAGTACTTGCTGTTGGACGCCCAGCCCGCGAGCACGATGCCGTACACGCCCATCGATGTGATGGCGAAGATCACGAGCACCGCGACGTTCAGGTCCGCGACCTGCAGCGGCACCGGCGTCTCCAGCAACCCGAAGAACGTCGTCGGCGGGCCGAACGGGATCACCGCGAACGCCGCGAACGCCGTCGTGGCCGAGAGGATCGGCGCGAGGTAGAAGAGCCACTTGTCGGCGGCCTGCGGGCGCAGTTCCTCCTTGAAGATCAGCTTGACGATGTCTGCCAGCGGCTGGAGGAGGCCGAGCGGGCCGACGCGATTCGGGCCCACGCGCTGCTGCGCCCAGCCCGAGATCTTCCGCTCGAAGTAGACGAGCACGGCTGCCGAGATCTGCAGCGCGAAGAAGACGACGAGGAGCAGCGTGAACTGGAAGACGAGACTGGGAGTGATCGTCGGCACGGGCGGTTCTCGCTAGTGGGCGCCCACGGGCTCTGCCGCGCGGAAGTCGCTCTGCACGGGCGAGGTGCCCGTCGTGATGTAGGTCTCGTATTCGGCGCGGAAGTGCTGGATGGTGCTCAGCACCGGCGCGATCTCGGCATCGCCGAACGGGCACAGCGTCTTGCCACCGATGCTGTCACACACGCTCAGGAGCAGTTCCACGTCACGCGGCTCACCGTCGCCGCGCTCGATCTTGTCGAGGATCTTGTAGAGCCAGTCCACGCCCTCGCGGCACGGCGTGCACTTGCCGCACGACTCGTGCTTGTAGAAGTGGATCAGGTTCTTGGCGACCCACACCATGCTCGTCGTCTCGTCCATGACGATGACGGCGGCCGATCCGAGCATCGAGCCGGCGGCCGCCATGCCGTCGAAGCTCAGATGCGTGTCGAGCTTGTCGGGCAGCAGGACGGGGGTCGAGGATCCACCAGGGATCACGGCCTTGATCTGCCGATCGCCGCGGATGCCACCGGCGTAGTCGTAGATCAACTGCCGCAGCGTGGTGTCCATCGGGCCTTCGTACACGCCGGGCCTCTTCACGTGGCCGCTGATGCAGAACAGCTTCGGCCCCGTGTTCTTCTCGGGTCCGATGGCCGCGTACCACTCCGCGCCCTTCTCGATGATGATGGGCACGTTGCAGATCGTCTCGACGTTGTTGACCACGGTCGGACATCCGTAGAGCCCGACCACGGCCGGGAACGGCGGCTTGAGGCGCGGCTGCGCGCGCTTGCCTTCGAGCGACTCGATGAGCGCCGTCTCTTCGCCGGCTTCGTACGCGCCGGCACCGCGGTGGATCCAGATGTCGCAGTCCTCACCGGTGCCGAGGATGTTCTTCCCCACGTACCCGGCGGCCCGCGCCTTGGCGAGTTCGGCTTCCATCTGCTTCTGCAAGTGGTAGAACTCACCGCGGATGTAGATGTAGCAGGTCCTGGCGCCGATGGCCCGGCACGCGATCACGCACCCCTCGAACAGCAGGTGCGGATTGCGCTCGAGCAGCACGTGATCCTTGAACGTGCCCGGCTCCGATTCGTCGGCGTTGACGCACAGGTACTTCGGCTTCGGGTTGTCCTTGGGCACGAAAGACCACTTCAGCCCAGTCGGGAAACCCGCGCCGCCGCGGCCGCGCAGCCCCGACTTCTTCACACTGTCGACGATGGCGTCCGGCGTCATCCCGAGCGCCGTCTTCATCGCCCGGTAGCCGCCGTGCTCGACGTAGAACTCCAGCGTGTAGCCGTTCGGCTCGTTGACGTACTTGGTCAGGACCGGCTCGAACATGACTCAGGCACGCTCCTTCACGAGGTGGCAGCCGGAGAGCGCGGCGAGGCCG
The DNA here is from genome assembly GCA_020845575.1 of Acidobacteriota bacterium. Lineage (NCBI taxonomy): Bacteria > Pseudomonadati > Acidobacteriota > Acidobacteriota bacterium. Next base: position 146,814 of record JADLFL010000023.1, read on the forward strand.
CGCGAGCGCAGGCCATCGATGAGCGCCGGCACGTCCTCGGGCTGCTGGCATTCGTGCCAGTGCTCGTTGTTGACCATGATCACGGGCGCCCTGTCGCAGGCACCCAGGCACTCGAACTCCATCACGGTGAACATGCCGTCTGCCGTCGTCTCGTTGGGCTGCACGTGGAGGTGCTTGCAGAGCGCCGCCGTCACCTTCTCCGCGCCGTTGAGCGCGCACGACAGCGTACGGCACACCTGGAGCACGTACGTGCCGACCGGTTTGGTGAAGAACATCACGTAGTACGTGACGACGTCCTCGACTTCAGCCGGACTGCAGCCGATCACCTCGGCCACGTGACGCATCGCGCTGCCGGTGATGTGGCCCTGCTGCGCCTGCACCATGTAGAGCGCCGAGATGATCGCCGACCGCCGGCGCTCCGGCGGATAGTGCGTGCACAGCTCTTCGAGCTGCGCGCGATGCTCCGGCGTGAACGCGAACGCCTGTCCCTCTTCGGGGATGAAGCGCTCGCTCTTGTGCCAGCCCTCGCCATAGGGCATCTGCGGATGGAAACTCATCGATCCGAATCTCCCATGACCACGTCCACCGATCCGATCACGGCGATCACGTCGGCGATGAGGCCGCCGGCGATCAGCTTGGGCAGGGCCTGGAGCGCCAGGAACGTGGGCGGACGCGACTTGACGCGCACCGGCCTGTTGGCGCCGTCGGACACGACGTAGAACCCCTGCTCGCCGCGCGGACCTTCGATGGGCACGTAGGCCTCGCCTTCGGGCACCGTGAATCCCTGTGAATGGATCAGGAAGTGCTGGATCAGCGCTTCCATCTCCGAATAGACCTTGTCCTTGGGCGGCGGGACGATGCGCGGGTCGTCGACGCCCCACGGGCCGGTCGGCGAGATACGCGCGATGGCCTGCTTGCAGATCTTCCAGCTCTCGCGCATCTCGGCCACGCGCGTGCGATAGCGCGCGTACACGTCGCCGTCCTCGTCCGAACAGACCCTGAAGTCGTAGTTGGCGTAGGTCAGGTACGGGAACGCCTTGCGCACGTCGTAGGTGACGCCCGAGGCGCGCGCGATCGGTCCGAGCAGCCCCCAGTCGAGCACGTCCTGCTTCGTGAGGATGCCCACGCCCTTCGTCCGGCCGATCCAGATCGCGTTCTCGGTGAGCATGCCCTCGTACTCGTCCATCTTCGCGGGGAAGCGATCGAGGAAGGCGTTGACGGCGTCATGGAACCCGTACGGCAGGTCTTCGCGCAGGCCGCCGATCCGCATGTAGCTCGGGAAGAGGCGGAAACCGGCGAGCAGTTCGTTGATGTTGAGCAGCAGCTCCCGCTCGCGGAAGCAGTACATCATCATCGTGATGGCGCCGACTTCCATGCCGTGCGTGCCGAGCCACACGAGGTGACTGGTGATCCGCTGCAACTCCGCGATGAGCACGCGGATGTCCTGCACGCGCTCTGGCACCTCGATGCCGAGGAGCTTCTCCACCGACATCACGTAGGCCAGCGCGTTGGAGTGCGGCCCGAGGTAGTCCATCCGCTCGACGAGTGGCACGACCTGCTGCCACTTCTTCTGCTCGGCGGTCTTCTCGATCCCGGTGTGGAGGTAGCCGATCGTGGGCTGCGCGCTCACGACCTCCTCGCCGTCGAGCTCGACGACAAGACGCAGCACGCCGTGTGTGGCGGGGTGCTGCGGCCCCATGTTGACCGTCATCGTTTCGGTGCGAAGCTCGGGCATACGGTAAGAATCTGCGGCTTTACGGCTCACGGGGCGCGGTGGTGGCCGCGCGTTCAATCTCGTCACACAGCACGTGCAGCAGGGTGAGTTGCACTTCCTGCACGCGAGCGGTGTCTGCGTCCGGTACTGCCAGTACCACGTCGGATACGTCGCCGAGCGTACCGCTCGACGCGCCGGTCAGCGCGACAACGGTCATGCCCCGCATGCGAGCGGCCTCTGCCGCAGCCACCACGTTCGGCGATCGGCCGCTCGTCGAGATCGCCAGCAACACGTCGCCGCTGCGGCCATACGCGTCCACCTGCCTGGCGAACACGCGTTCGAAGCCGTAATCGTTGCCGATCGCCGTCAACGCACTCGTGTCCACCGTGAGGGCGATGGCCGGCAGCGCCGCCCGCTCGCGCCGGAATCGCCCCGTCAACTCCGCGGCAAAGTGCTGACTCTCCGCCGCGCTACCCCCGTTGCCGCAGATCAGGACCCGATGTCCTGCCGCGAGGGCGTCATTCAGGAGCCCGATCGTCCGGCAGAGCGGCTCGACCAGCGCCTCGCCCGACCGGCGATGCACGTCGGCGGCCTGCGCGAAGGTGTCGAGGCATCGCCCGACGAGAGCCTCACTCATTGCACGTCGACGCCCGCGGTCGCACCGGCGGTCCGCTTCTGCCGCTCGATGTTTCGCACGAACTCCTCTTCGGTGACCTGCAGGGCCGCCCCGACGTCCACGGCCTTGTGGATCTGCACGGGGTAGTCCTTGCGCGCCGGATGGCCTTCCCAGTCGTCGGGCATCAGGATGCGACGAAGGTCGGGATGGCCGTCGAACGTCACGCCGAACAGGTCGAACACCTCGCGCTCGTACCAGTTGGCGTTCGGGTACTGCCGCGTGATGGTCGGCACGCAGGCCTGGTCGCCCGCCACGCGCACTTTCACGCGAAGCCGCTGCGCGGGGGGAACGCCCTCACCCAGCGCACCGGGGCCCATCGACACGAAGTGGTAGACCACCTCGAACCGGGGTTCGCGCGGCCACACGTCCACGGCCGTCAGTTCGGCCAGCACCTGGAACTGGAGCGACGGGTGCTCGCGCAACTGGCGGGCCACGCGCTCCATGGCGTCGGCCGGCACGACCAGCGTCGGCTGATCCACCGACGGCACCAGCGCGATGTCCACATCGGGCAGGGCCTGTCGCAGCGCGTCGAGTCTGGCGTGGAAATCCATGGTCGTCAGCCCCGGTTCATGAGCGGCTGCGGCGTGCGCGCCATCTTGCGCTGCAACTGGACGATGCCGTAGATGAGGGATTCGGGACGCGGCGGACACCCGGGGACGAAGACGTCGACGGGCACGACCTGATCCACGCCCTGCACGATGGCGTAGTTGTCGAACACGCCCCCGACCGACGCGCACGCGCCCATCGAGATGACCCACTTCGGTTCGGGCATCTGATCGTAGACGCGGCGCAGCGCCGGCGCCATCTTCCGCGACAACCGGCCCGCGACGATCATCAGGTCCGCCTGGCGCGGCGACCCGCGGAACACCTCCGCACCGAAGCGCGCGACGTCGTACCGGTTGGCGGCCATCGCCATCATCTCGATGGCGCAGCAGGCCAGTCCGAAGGCAACAGGCCAGATGGCCGACCGGCGGGCCCAGCCCACCAATTTGTCCACGGTGGTCGTGAGGACGGGAATCTCGATATCAGCCATGAGTGTGCAGGCCCTGCGTCGGAAACGGACGGAGGCGGCCCGTCAATCGCGCGCGTTCCAGTCGAGCGCGCCCTTGCGCCAGACGTAGACGTAGCCAGTGATCAGAATCAGGAAGAACACGAGGATCTGCACGAACCCGGTCCACTGCAGATCCCGCAGCGCCACCGCCCACGGATAGAGGAAGGCGACCTCGATGTCGAAGAGCAGGAAGATCATCGCCACCAGATAGAACTTCACCGACATCCGCTCGCGCGCGTCGCCGACGGGCGGCATGCCGCACTCGTAGGGCGCGAGCTTCTCGGCCGTCGGGTTGCGCGGCCCGAGGTACTGCGACAGGAAGACATTGCCCGCGGCAAAGGAGAAGCCGAAGGCCATCAGCAGCAGAATCGGAAGCCAGCCGTCCATGGTGAGTGTTGCCGCACCGGCGGCGAAAGGTGGCGCTTGTGAAAGTTGGCGCAAACGGCGACGCACATGCCCATCACGGACGCCCCGGCTGCCCGTCCACCGACGTATCGCCGGCCAGACTCGAACGCGTAGATGCTAGCCCGCCTGCGACGCATCTGCAATGCGACCAAAACAGTCTGATATGTGGACTCGCGCCAGTGAAACGCCGAAATCGTGAAATTTCCGAATTCTTCAGAGGTTGTACTTCTTCGCGTAGTAGCGGAAGCTGCGGAAGCTCATACCCAGCAGGTCGGCGGCGCGCATCTTGACGCCATCGGAGCGGCGGAGCGCTTCGGCGAGATACTCGCGCTCGATGTCCTGGACGTGGCGCTCGAGGTCGAACCCGGTCTCGGGAAACAGCGTCGTGGCGGCGTGGGCGTCCTGCGCCGACGCGCCGGGCATGCGCGGTTCGACACCCGGACCGCCCCCGGCCGCCGGCACCGCGGCGCCTGTCAGCAGGTGCTCCGGGAGGCTTGCGGGCGCGATCGCGGCAGACGTCTCGAACGCCACGGCGCGCTCGAGCACGTTCTCCAGCTCGCGGATGTTGCCGGGCCACGCGTGGCGCACGAGCACGTCGAGCGCCTCGGGTGTGAGGTCGCTCCCGGGTCTCCGCATGTCGCGCGCGAAGCGTTGCACGAAGTGTCGTGCGAGCACGGGGATGTCCTCGCGCCGGTCGCGCAGCGGCGGCAGGGCGATGGGGATCACGTTCACACGGTAGTAGAGGTCTTCCCGGAACGTGCCTGCCGCCACCATCTTCGCGAGGTCGCGATTGGTCGCGGCGATGATGCGGATGTCGGCCGAGAGCTCCTCGTGGCCACCAACGCGGCGGAAGCGGCGCTCCTGCAGGACGCGCAGCAGCTTGACCTGCATCAGCGGACTCATCTCGCCCAGCTCGTCGAGGAAGATCGTTCCCTTCTCCGCCTGCTCGATGAGGCCGCGCGTGGTGTGCAGCGCGCCCGTGAACGCGCCCTTTTCGTGGCCGAAGAGCTCCGATTCGAGCAGCGTCTCGGTGAGCGCCCCGCAGTTGAGCGCCACCAACGGACGCTCCGATCGCGGCGACAGGCGATGGATGGCGCGCGCGGCCATCTCCTTGCCCGTGCCCGACTCGCCGGTGATGAGCACGGTGCTCGACGTGCCCGCGATCGCCTCGACCAGGCCGAACACGCGCTGCATCGACGGTCCGCTGCCGATCATGGTGTCCGACGCACGCGGCCGCCCATCGTCTTCGGGCGTGTCGGCGGGCGTGACACGGTCGCGCAGGTGCCGGCGCTCGATCGCCTGGGCGATCACGCGCTTCATCTCGTCCACGTCGAACGGCTTGCTGACGTAGTCGATGGCGCCGGTGCGCAGTGCCTCGATGGCCGTCTGCGTGGACGAGAACGCCGTCATCAGGATGCCGGGCAGATCCGGCTGGAGCGCCTTGGCCTCACGCAGCACGTCGATGCCGCTGCAGTCGGGCATCCGGATGTCGGAGATGAGGAGATCGAACGAGCGCTGACGCAGCGCGGCAATCGCCTGCGACCCGTTCTCGGCGGCCATCACGTCGTGCCCGTCGCGCGCGAGGAGGATGGCCAGGAACTCCCGCATCGACCGCTCATCGTCGACGACGAGGATGCGGGATGGGGCGGGTGTCGACGCCTGTGATGCCGTCGCGGCCATGATCAGGCACTCCGAAGCACGGGTACGGACTCGACGTGCGGGCGCGTCACGGGCGGCGGCAGCGACACCGTCACTTCCGTGCCCTGCCCGGGCGACGACTGCACGGCCACGCGGCCGCCATGGTCGGTGACGATCCGCCTGACGATGGCAAGGCCGAGGCCCGTGCCCTGACGGAAACCGCTCTGGAACGGCTGGAACATCCGCTCGACGTCGGCCGGCGCCATGCCGACGCCCTCGTCGCGCACTGACACGCGCAGTGCCGGTCCGGCCGTCGTGGACACGGCGCGCGCGGCGAGGTGGAGCGTGCCGCCATCAGGCATCGCCTTCAGGCCATTGGTGGCGAGGTTCCACAACACCTGACGGAACTGCGCCTCGTCCACGTCGTGGTAGACGGGTTCCGGCGCGTCAATCTCGACGGCGGCGTCCGCGCGCTGCGCGTGTTCCTGCTGTTGCAGCAGGGCCCCCACCTCGCGCACGAGGCGCGCCACGTCCACGCGGCTGCGCGTCACGCGCTGCGGCCCGGCGTAGGAGAGGAAGTTCTTGATGATGTCGTTGAGCCGCTGCGACTCGCGCATCACGATGTCGAGCAGCGTGGCCTGATCGTCGCGCAGGTCGAGCTCACGACGAAGCAGCTGGATCGACCCGCTCATCGAGGCCAGCGGATTCCGGATCTCGTGCGCGATGCCCGCCGCCATCTCGCCCACGGCGGCGAGCCGTTCCTGGCGATGCCGCTCCGACTCGCGCTGCTTGATCAGCGTGAGGTCCTGGAAGGTCACCAACTGTCCCGCACGATGACCGCCTCCGACGAGCAGCGGCGCGACGGTCGCACCGAGTTCGATCACGCTGCCGTCGGCGCGGGTGAAGGAGCACTCGATGCGCGCCGGCACGCCCGGGACGCTCTCCTCGCGCGACGGCAGTGGCAACACGTGCTCCAGCGCCATTCCGAGCACGTCCTCGGACCGGTGTCCGATGATCGTCTCGGCCGTGCGATTGAGCAGCACGACCTGATCGTGCGCGTCTGTCACGATGAGTCCGCCGGCCATGCTGTCGATGACGCGGTGGCTCAACGCGGTGAGGTCCGCCAGGCTCGTCGTGGCACGCGCGAGGTCGGCGCCCGTGCGTGTGAGTGATTCGGCGAGGTGGCCCACGAGCAGGGCCGTGGCGAACAAGCCCCCGACATTGGCGCCCACGGTGTAGGTCGCCAGCGGGACGGGCGGCAACGCCGACAGCCGCAACGGCGTGATGAACAGCGCGGGCACGGGAACCCAGCCGTACTGCACGCCCGCCAGCAGGACCACCGCGGCACTCAGCGCCGCTGCCGCTCTCAGCCCGGCGTTGCGTCCCAGGACCACGCTGGACGCGAGGACGGGAAGCAGCAGGATCGGCGTGTACGGGCTGAGCAGTCCGCCCGTGACCCACACAACGACAATGGCCACGGTCACGTCGGCCCACATCTGCACGGCCTGGACCGCCGGGGCAATCCGCGTGCCGAGCGCGAGGCCGACCCCGCTGCTCAGCAGCGGAATCAGCGGCAGCACGGCGAGCCAGGCCGCCTGCGTCGTGAGTCCCTGCCCTGCCGTGAACGCGGCCAGGGGTGCAAGCACCGCCACGGCCACGAGGGCGCGCAGGCCCGCGAGCCACGCGAGCGCCGTCCCGCGCGGCGCATCAGGTGCCGCGGCGTACGGTCGGTCGAAGGCCATCGCCGTCAGCGGCGTCTGCATGACTAGGTCAGCTTCGAGATGAGGTCGAAGATCGGCAGGTACATCGAGATGACGATGCCACCCACGATGACGCCAAGGAACGAGATCATGATGGGCTCGAGCAGCGTGAGCAGCCCGGCCACCGCCGTGTCGACTTCGTCCTCGTAGAAGTCGGCGATCTTGGCCAGCATCATGTCGAGTGCGCCCGTCGCCTCGCCCACGCCGATCATCTGCGTGACCATCGGCGGGAACACCTTGGTCTCCTGGAGCGGCTTGGACACCGTCTCGCCGCGCTCGATGCTCGCGCGCGTCTCCATGATCGCGTCCTCGATGATCGCGTTGCCCGCGGTGCGTGCGGTGATCTCGAGGCCGTCGAGCAGCGGCACGCCGGAACTGATGAGCGTGGACAGCGTGCGGCAGAACCGCGCCACGGCCACCTTGCGCAGGATGAGGCCGAGGATCGGCGCCTTCAGCAAGAGCCTGTCGATCGTGTGACGGCCCTGGTTGGTCCTGTAGTACGTCCGGATCGCGAACGCGATCGCCGCCAGCGCCATGATGAGCAACGGTCCGTACGCCACCAGTCCGTTGCTCATCGCGATGACGATGCGCGTGGGCAGCGGCAACTGGGCACCGAGGCCGGCGAACATCTGCGCGAACGTCGGGATGACCTTCCACAGGATCACCGACACGACGACGGCGGCGATGATGATGACCGCGACGGGGTAGATCATCGCGGACTTGACCTGCGAGATGAGCTTGACGTTCTTCTCGATGTAGGTCGCGAGGCGCTTCAGGATCGTGTCGAGGATGCCGCCCGCCTCCCCCGCCTGGATCATGTTGGTGAACAGTGCGTCGAACGTGCGCGGATGCTTGCGCATCGCGTCGGCGAGCGACATGCCGCTCTCGACGTCCTCGCGCGTCTTGAGGATCGTGGCGGCGAAGCGCTTGTGCGGTTCCTGGCGCCCCAGGATGTCGAGGCACTGCACGAGCGGCAGGCCCGCGTCGATCATCACGCTGAACTGCCGCGTGAAGATGGCGAGGCTCTTGGCGGGCACCGAACCGCCGGGTTTGGGGATCGCCCCGCGCGAGGCCTTCGCCTTCACGGGATCGATGCGGGTGATCAGGATCTGCTCGCGGCGCAGCGAGGCGACGGCCGCTTCGAGCGACTCCGCTTCGCGCTGCCCGTTGATCGTCTCGCCACCCCTCGTGCGTCCGGAGAATGCAAACGCCTGCATCAGGTCAACCTCTCAAGAACGTCGGGCATCGGGCCCTGGCCTTCGAACATCGAATCCACTACCGGCGGACCGGGACGCCCGGTGCCATCGACCGGTGCATGCCGGCGCCCGGCACCACGCCGGTGCCGCGCTGAATCATTTCCTGCAGCTCTTCCTTCATCGACGAGGCCGACATCGCTGTCTCGAGCGTGATCTGCCGCGCCATGTACAGCGACGCCAGACACTGGTTCATCGTCTGCATGCCGAGCTTTTCCTGGCCGGCCTGCATCATCGAGTAGATCTGGTGCACCTTGTCGTCGCGAATCAGGTTGCGGATGGCGGGCGTGGGCACGAGGATCTCGAGCGCCACGACGCGCCCCTGCCCGTTGGATCGGCGCAGCAGCGACTGACACACGATGCCCTCGATCACGAGGCTCAGCTGCGTGCGGATCTGCGACTGCTGGTGCGCGGGGAACACGTCGATGATGCGGTTGATCGTCTGCGCGGCGGAGTTGGTGTGCAGCGTCGCGAAGGTCAGGTGGCCCGTCTCCGCGATCCGCAGCGCCGACTCGATGGTCTCGAGGTCGCGCAATTCGCCGATGAGCACGACGTCGGGGTCTTCACGGAGCGCGGCGCGCAGCGCGAGGCCGAAGCCCTGCGTGTCGCTGTGCACCTCGCGCTGGTTCACGAGACACCCCTTGTGCTGGTGCACGTATTCGATCGGGTCCTCGATCGTGAGGATGTGCTCGTTGCGCTCGGTGTTGATCTTGTCGATCATCGCCGCGAGCGTCGTGGACTTGCCGCTGCCGGTAGGTCCGGTGACGAGCACGAGGCCGCGCGGACGCTCGGAGAGCTTGGCGAGGATCGGCGGCAGGTTCAGTTCCTGGAACCCGCGGACCTTCTCGGGGATGAGACGGTAGACGGAGGCCACGGCGCCGCGCTGGTTGAAGATGTTGCAGCGGAAGCGGCCCACGCCCCGGATGCCGAAGGAGAAATCGAGCTCCTGCGTCTCCTCGAAGCGCTTCTTCTGTGCATCGGTGCAGACGCTGTAGGCGAGCTGCTTGGTCTCGGGGGCCGTGAGGCCCGGGAGCTTGAGCGGCACGAGCTTGCCGTGCACGCGCACCGTCGGTGGCGCGGCTGTCGTGAGGTGGAGGTCGGAGCCGTTGAGCTCCACCGTCGTCTTCAGCAGTTCGGGCAGTGTGGCCATGATGTCGAGGTCCCGCCAGCCTGTCGGCGCGAGCGGTGTGCGGCCCCGGCACATCCGGCCGCAGACCGCGCACGGCGCTCACGCGCCAGCCCACCAATCGGCAGGCCGCCTCGCGACGTGAACGCGTACCCGTTGCGCCGTGCAACCCCGACGCCAGAATCGTCAGCCGCGGCGACGCGCCGATTCACGCCCGTAACAGACTCAATCACCGGGACTTGCACGCACATGTCCCACGCCGACCGTGGGCGGTGACACGCGGAGATGGCGGTCTTTGCGTACCGCCAGTGACGGAAGAACGACATTTCTGCGATCGGGGACACGGCGGGCTCGCGGCCTTGGGGCGTACGGCGCAAGCCTCAAAGCCTGCGGTCCACCGGTTGGCGGTTGGCGGTTGCCGGTTGCCGGTTACCGGTTGCCGGTTGCCGGTTGCCGGTCTACTTGACCGTCTCCCTCGTGACTTCCTCGGTGGTGGTCAGCCCGTCCTTGACCTTGAGAAGACCGCTGTGGCGGAGGGTAATCATCCCCTCCTCGATCCCCTTCTTGCGGATGTCGAGGGCCGAGGCGCCGACAAGGATCAGCTCGCGGAGCTCATCGGTGATCTCGAGTACCTCGTAGAGGCCCACGCGGCCCTTGTATCCGGTGTTGTTGCACGTGTCGCAGCCGGTGCCGCGCATCGGGGTGACCGTCTGCGCCTCTTCGGCCGTGAAGCCGATGTCCATGAGCGTCTGCGGCGGCAGCGGGTGCGGCACCTTGCACTTGGTGCACACGCGGCGCACGAGACGTTGGGCGCAGATCAGGTTCACGGAGCTCGCCACCAGGAAGGGCTCGATGCCCATGTTCATCAGGCGACTGACGGTACTCGGCGCGTCGTTGGTGTGCAGCGTGGAGAGCACGAGGTGGCCGGTGAGCGCGGCCTTCACCGCGATCTCCGCCGTCTCGAAGTCACGAATCTCGCCGACCAGGATCGTGTTCGGGTCCTGGCGCAGGAACGAGCGCAGGGCCGCCGCGAACGTGAGGCCGATGCTGTCGCGCACGGTCACCTGGTTGACGCCGGCGAGGTTGAACTCGACAGGTTCATCGGCGGTCATGATGTTGGTCTCGGGCGTGTTGAGCGACGAGATCGCCGAGTAGAGCGTGTTGGTCTTGCCGCTGCCCGTCGGGCCGGTGACCAGCACCATGCCCCACGGCTTGTCGATCTGCGTCTTGAACTTCGACAGCGAGCTCGGCTCGAACCCGAGCTTCGTCATGTCGAGCATCAGCTTGTCCTTGTCGAGGAGGCGGAGCACCACCTTCTCGCCGAACAGCGTGGGCAGGCACGAGACGCGGAAGTCGATCTCCTTGCTGTGCCCCTGGTCGTTGATGCGGATCTTGATGCGGCCGTCCTGCGGCAGACGCTTCTCCGCGATGTCGAGCTTGGCCATGATCTTCAGGCGCGAGATGATCGCGTCCCTGAATTTCATGGGCGGCTGCATCACGTTGTAGAGGATGCCGTCGATGCGGAACCTGATGCGGAACTCGCGCTCGTACGGCTCGATGTGGATGTCGCTGGCGCCGCGCTGGATGCTCGAGGTGAGCACCATGTTCACCATGCGGATGACGGGCGCCTCACCCGTCTGCTTCTCGAGCGCCGCGACATCGATCTCCTCGAGATCGTCGAGCACCTCGACGGCCTCGTTCGAGGCGTCGGTCTGGTGCTCCTCCAGCGCGCGGTTGGCCAGGTCCAAGGCGTTGGCGGTGTTGGCCTGCGCGCGCACGGGCGCCGCGTAGTACTTCTGGATCGCGTCGGCCACCGCCTGTTCGGACGCCACGACGGGTTCGACGTTGTAGCCCGTCATGAACTTGATGTCGTCCATGGCGAACACGTTGGTCGGATCGGTCATCGCCAGCGTGAGCGTGGCGCCGGCGCGGCTGAGGGGCACGACCTGGTACTTCTGCGCGGTCTCGGCCGGTATCAGCTTCACCACCGCCGCGTCGATCTCGAACCTGCCGAGATCGATCGACGGGACGCCATACTGACGGCTCAACAGCGCGGTGATCTCTTCATCACGCACGAAACCGAGCTTGACGAGATTCATCGCCAACTTGCCGCCGTTGGCCTTCTGGTAACCCAGCGCCTCCTGCAGCTGCGTCGGGGTGATCTTCTTCTCCTTCAGGAGGAGCTCGCCGATTCTGACCGCCATGTTCCCCTGCTGACCTGATGCACTACGGATGCCGCCGCGGTGGGACGCCGCGGGCACGTCCGGGGCGAGGCGCCCCGGACACGAAGTGCAATATCCGCAGAGGTCAATCGGCAGGAGCTGGCAAAAATTGACAGCCCCCCGGACCTTTTCTGTCGGCGTGCGGTAACCGCGCACGCGTGCGCGCTGGGGGCACAACTAGAATGCGACGCGCAGGCCGATGCCGAAGGCGTCGCGGGCGGTGTCGTCGAGGCCGAGCGCCACGTAACCGTCCGCGAAGAGGCCGTTGCGGACCGCGATGCTGGCGCCGAGGGTGGCCACCGCGCACGTGTCGCCCACGGTGTTCAGACGGAACCCGCCGCGCACGGCGGCGCGCTGCTGCCAGAATCGCTGCTCGGCGCCGACGGCCAGGACACGCGTGTCGCCCGCGAGGTCGGGCGTTCGCGTGACATCGGCATCCATCGAGAGCAGCAGGCTGTCGGTGGCGCGAACGGCAACGCCCGCGCGGACCTGGCGCGTCAGTTCGAGCGACTCGCCCGCCCGCTCCGTGCGGAACGACGGCTCGAACAGGTTGCGGACCGTGAGCCCCAGTTTCACGCGCTTGATGTCGGCAATCGCCCCGGCGTCCATGTCGAAGCGCTGACTGCCCGCACGGCCGACACGCCCTGCCGCGTCGAGCAGATCGCCCGGGGACGGCGACACCACATCCGCGCCCGCCGAGCCGTGGACGTACTTCAGCGTCGTCCCGACATGCAGTCCCGGTGCGAGGGTCTGGAGCACGTTGACGCCGACGTGGGTCGTGGTGAGCCGGCCAAGACTGGCGGTGGACCGAGCCGCCGGGTCGCGGGCAGGCACGTGGCGCGCAGCCGTGGAGGACAGTCGATAGAAGGTGGCACCAACGGGCCAGGTGCCAAGCGCCACCAGCGTGCCCCCGAGACGAGAGGGCGCCGGGAGGGCGTCAGCCTGTGCGACACCTGTCTCCATGACGACAGACACCAGATCGCCCGTCACGAGGCCTGCAGGATTCCAATACGTCGCCGACGCGTCGTCTGCCACGGCCACGAACGCCCCGCCCATCCCGAGCGCCCGTATCCCGACCGCCTCGAACCCCTGCCCCCGGGCCGTGCCCACGCACACGAGCCCCCCCATCACCAGCCCGACAGCCACGCGGAACATCATTCGGACAGTGTAAATGCCGGAATGCCGCTATGCCGGGAATGCGAGGAGGAACGCCGAACGACTCGATGGGTGAGCGGAGGGCCCCGACCCTGCCGATCGCCGCAGTGTGCGGCCGGGCCCCGTTGTCCTGGCCTGACGCGTGTGTTCGCTTCCGAACATCCGGCACGGGGGTTGCGTACTATACGCGTGGACGGCCAAGCCCCTTTGGACGGGACACGTCGCGTCGGCGTGCATCCACTTGGTCCCAACGGTTTCCCATGACTCAGGAATCGACACCAGCGGCCCAGCCGCTCTCGTTCGTGCAGCGCGTCATCGGCGTGGTGGTCTCGCCCGGCGAGACGATGGCTCGGATTGTCGCGGCGCCGCGGTGGCTGGACGTCCTGGCCCTCACGACCGTCCTGTCTGCCGCCCTCTTCGCGCTCTTCCTCTCCACTGAGGTCGGCAAGGCCGCCTACGTGGATCAGGCCGTGGCGTCGTCGGAAACCTGGGGCCAGACGGTCACCGAACAGCAGTACGCCGGCATCCAGCAGTTTGCCAACTATGCGGCGGCGATTCAGGGTGTCTCGATCCTGGTCATGGGCCCCATCTTCACGCTCGTCGTCGCGGGCGTCCTGTATGGCGTGTTCACGGTGATGGGCGGCGAGAGCAAGTACACGACGGTGCTCTCGGTCGTCTCGCACGCAGGGATCATCAGCCTGCTGGGGCTGCTGTTCACGATTCCGATCAACTACCAGCGCCAGTCCATGGCCAGCGCGACCAACCTCGGCGTGTTCTTCCCGAACCTCGCCGAAGGATCGGTCCTGGCATCCGTACTGGGCTTCGTGGACCTGTTCTGGGTCTGGTACCTCGTGGTCCTCGCCATCGGCGTGGCCGCCACCTACCGCCGGAAGTGGACATCGGTGGCAGGCGGATTCTTCGTGCTGTACGTCCTCATCGGTCTGGCCGTCGCGGCCATCAAAGCGGTAATGGGGGGAAGATGACACGTTCGACCAAGCGGTGGCTCGGCGCCGCCGTGGTGGTGGCGATCGCAGCGGGCCTCGCCTACGCCAACTTCGCATTCCGCAAGGACACCGGCAAGGAAGTCACCGTCGAGGGCGTGCAGACGCGCGACCTGACGGCCATCGTGACGGCATCCGGCAAGATCCAGGCAAAGCGCACCGTCAACATCAGCGCCGACAACATGGGACGCGTCACGCAGTTGTCGGTGGAAGAAGGCGACCGCGTGAAGCGCGGCCAGTTCCTGATGCAGATCGACCCGCGCAACCTCGCGTCGGCCGTGCAGTCGGGACAGGCCGGCCAGCAGGCCGCACGATCGCAGCTCGAACAGCAGCGGCTCGCGATCCTCACGGCGCGCGACAACCTCGATCTCTCCCGCGCGGAGCTGAAGCGGCAGGAGGAACTGTGGTCCCAGCAGCTCACCACGCGGCAGGCGCTCGATCAGGCGCGCAACCAGGTGACGGTCCGCGAAGCCGAACTGCGCCAGCGTGAGCAGGACATCCGGACGCAGGAGCAACGCATCAGGCAGGAAGGCGCGGCCCTCAACCAGGCGCAGTACAACCTGAGTCGCGCGCGCATCGAATCGCCCATCGACGGCATCGTGTCGCGCCGCAACATCGAGGAAGGCGAAACGGTCGTCATCGGCACGATGAACAACGCCGGGACGGTACTGTTGACCATCGCCGACATGTCGATCATCGAGGCCGAGGTCGAAGTGGACGAGACCGACATCCCGTCGGTGCGCATCGGCCAGGTCGCGAAGGTCACGATCGACGCGCTGCCGGGCAAATCGTACACGGGCACGGTCACCGAGATCGGCAACAGCCCGATCCAGACGACCACCGCCTCGTCGAGCGCGGGCCAGTCGGCCACGAACTTCAAGGTCACCGTGCAGCTCGACGAGACGATCGACGAGGTGCGTCCGGGCTTCACGTGCTCGGCGGAAATCGAGACGGCGCGCCGGTCGAAGGCCGTGGCCGTGCCCATCCAGGCGATGGCCGTGCGCGACATCATCTACGACGCGTCGGGTTCCATCGTGAGGCCGCCGAAGCAGGACGGCAAGAAGAAGGCCCCGACGCCGACAACGCCAGCCGACCTGCCGGAAGGCCAGACGCGCAAGGAGACCGAAGGCGTGTTCGTGCTCCGCGACAAGAACGCCGAGTTCGTTCCCGTGCAGACCGGAATCGCCGGCGAGCGGTACTTCGAGGTCCTGGGCGGCGTGAAGGCCGGCGATCAGGTGATCACCGGGCCGTTCAACTCGGTGCGCGACCTGCAGGATGGCGATGCCGTGCGGCTCGGCGCCGACGCGGCGAAGAAGAAATCGTAACGTCGCCTCATGAACAAGTTCCTCGACGCGGTCGGCCTCGCGCTGTCGTCGATCTGGGCCAACAAGCTCCGGTCGTTCATGATGGTGCTCGGCAACGTGGTGGCGGTAACGTCGATCATCGCCGTCGTGTCACTCATCCAGGGCATGAACGGGTACGTGGCCGAGACGATCATCTCCGAGGTCGGCGTCGGCACGTTCCAGATCGCGCGTGTGGGCGTCATCACCAACGAGGACGAGGAAGAAGAAGCGCGTCGCCGGAACCCCGACGTCTCGCTCGTCGACCTCCGCGCGATCAAGGCGATGGGGGGCACGATCGACGCGGTGATGGCGCAGGCCGGGAGCGGCGCGAACGTCTCGTTCAGGAACGTGACCGTCGAGAACGTGAGCGTGCGCGGCGTGTCTGCCGATTACGACCAGTTCGGCGGGTACGAGGCCGAACGCGGCCGCACGATCAGCCGCATCGAGATCCAGCGCTCGCGCCCGCTCGCCTATCTGGGCATCGAGACCGCCACGAAGCTGTTCAAGGGCCGCAATCCGATCGACCAGATCATCATGGTCAACGGTGTCCACTTCCGCGTGGCCGGCGTGAACGAACGGAAGGGCAGCCTGTTCGGCAACTCGCAGGACGACTTCGTGGTGATCCCGCTCGGCGCGTTCCAGAAGTTGTTCGGATCGCGGCGCAGCTTCGAGATCACCGTCAAGCCCACCGACCCGTCGCTGGTCCCGCAGGCGATGGAGGAAGCGCGCGTCGCCCTGCGCACCTCGCGCAAGCTGCGGCCGCGCGACAAGGACAACTTCGGCATCGTGACGTCCGACACGTTCATGGCGCTCTGGACCAGCTTCAGCCAGGGCGCGTTCGCGGTGCTGATCGGCCTCGTGTCGCTCTCGCTGCTCGTCGGCGGCATCGTGATCATGAACATCATGCTGATGGTGGTGAGCGAGCGCACGCGCGAGATCGGCCTGCGCAAGGCGCTCGGGGCGCGGCGGCGCGACATCGTCTGGCAGGTGCTCACCGAGTCGACGACGCTGTCGGTGGTGGGCGGCATGGTCGGCACGCTGCTCGGGTTCACCGTGGCGTCGCTCGTGGCGTACTTCACGCCGATTCCGGCGCGCATCGAACCCTGGTCGGTCGTGCTCGGCATCGGCATCACGGCGGTGGTGGGGCTGTTCTTCGGGCTCTACCCCGCGACGCGGGCCGCCAAGCTCGATCCCATCGAAGCCCTGAGGCGGGAGTAGATCGTGGCGATCCGCGTCGGCATGCTCTGGGAAATCCTCCGCATCGCGCTCGACACGCTGCGCGCCAACAAGCTGCGCTCGGCGCTGACGATCCTCGGCGTGGTGATCGGCGTCATGTCCGTTGTCGCGATGACGGCGCTGATCACGGGGTTCAGCAACTCGCTCGAGAGCCAGATCCGTGCGTTCGGCAGCAACACCGTCTTCATCCAGAAACTCGGCTTCCAGAGCTTCTCGAGCGGCCGCGACTTCCTCGAGGTGATGAAGCGGCCCAACCTCACGACCGACGACGCGCGCGCGCTGGCCGATTCGCCGCTGGTCAAGGAAGTGGGCCTGCAGTTCGGCGGCGGCGGCCCCTTCGCCGCCATGGAGCGAATGTCGTTCGCGGGCCAGGCCACCAGGCAGTTCCCCGTGATCGGCGCCACGGCCAACTACGGCGAGATGAACTACATCCCGTTCCTCGCGGGCCGCTTCTTCGGCGACTTCGAGGTGCGCAACCGCCGCAACGTGATCGTGCTCGGCTACTCGCCAGCCGAGTCGCTCTTCCTCACGCGCGGCATCGATCCGATCGGCAAGCTGATCCGCATCGGACGCGACAACTACACCGTCGTGGGCGTGATGGACAAGCGCCCCGGCGCGCTCGGCGACGCCAACGGCTTCGCCGTCATCCCGTGGACCACGTACGAGAAGCACTACCCCTCGCCGCGATTCAGGGGCATCCTCTTCCGCCCGCTGACCATCGTCGTCGCCGCTGTCGACGGCGTGGGCGTGGACGACCTGCGCACCGAGATCGAGTCGATCATGCGCGCGCGGCATCGCCTCAAACTCGGTGAGGAGAACGACTTCGACACGGTGACGGCCGACTTCATCGTCAACTTCCTGCGTCAGTTCACGCAGGCGGTCGTGCTGGCGCTGTTCGTCATCTCGTCGATCGCGCTGATGGTCGGCGGCATCGGCGTGATGGCCATCATGACCATCTCGGTCACCGAACGCACGCGCGAGATCGGCGTCCGCAAGGCCCTCGGCGCGCGCCGACGGGAGATCCTCGTGCAGTTCCTGATCGAGGCGGTCTTCCTCACGATGCTCGGCGGCCTGATCGGCATCCTGCTCGGTGCCGGGATCGGCTACGCGGTGAACGTCTTCGCCGGCTTCCCCGTTGCGCTGCCCATCTGGTCGTTCGTGATCGGCGTCGGCTTCTCCGCCACCGTCGGCATCCTCTTCGGCATGCTCCCCGCCGTCAAAGCCGCCAAGCTCGATCCCATCGAAGCCCTGCGCTACGAGTGAATTCGGCCGGGTGACCGAACGCCGGGCGCCGGACACCGGAACCACCTGCACGTAGCCGCCGGATTCATGCGGCTGGCAGCGCAACAGCGCCGATCAGCCCCGCGTGCAGGCGCATGATCGGGTGGGATTGACTTCTGGGCCCTCGAAGTTCAAGAGTGCGGAATCCGGGAGCGCCCGTTCGCTCGGAGCGCCCGGCGATCCAGATGTCGTGCAATCGTGACGTTCTGAAATTCCGAGGGTGCTCATGCCTACCTATGCAGCGGCGTCCATTCGCAACGTGGCCGTCGTCGGACACAACGGCTCCGGCAAGACCCAACTGATCTCGGCCCTCCTCTTCACCGCCGGCGCGACGACGCGGCTCGGGCGCGTGGATGACGGGACAGCCCCGACCGATTTCGACGAGGAAGCCATCGCCCGCAAGCACACGCTCGCGGCCACGCCAGCGTGGCTCGACTGGCAGGGCACGAAGATCAACGTGGTCGACACACCGGGCTTCGGCAACTTCCTCGGCGAGACGGGCGCCGCGCTGCGCGTGACCGACGCCGCCGTGGTTGTCGTCGACGCCGTGTCGGGCGTCGAGGTCCAGACCGAGCGGGTGTGGGCGCTCGCGGGCGAGCAGGGGCTCGCGCGCTTCGTTGTCGTGAATCGGCTCGACCGCGAGCGCGCCAGCTTCACGAGCGCGCTTGCCGATCTGCAGAATGTCTTCGGCCGCACGCTGGTGCCCGTACAACTGCCATACGGCGAGGAGAAGGGCTTCCGAGGCGTTGTCGATCTGGTGGGACAGCGCGCCTTCACGTACGAGGGCGGCACGGGTCGCGGCAAGGCCGTGGCGATTCCCGAACATCTCGCCGCCGAGGCGAAGCACGCGCGAGAAACGCTCGTCGAACTGGTGGCCGAAGCCGACGATGCGCTGATGGCGCGGTTCTTCGACGAGGGCACGCTTACCGACGAGGAGCTGACGGCGGGCCTGCGCACCGCGGTCCGCACGGGCGCCGTCGTGCCTGTGTTCTGTGCGTCCGGCGCCGAGAACATCGCGGCCGATCGCCTGCTTGACGCCATCACGCAGTACGCGCCGTCGCCTGCCGACCGTCCGCTGCCGGCGCTCTCGCAACCCGGCGGCGCCGAGACGGCTGTCGCAGCCGACGCCGCGGCGCCGACGCGCATCTTCGTATGGAAGACGGTGGCCGATCCGTTCGCCGGCCGCATCTCCCTGTTCCGCGTCGTGAGCGGCGTGGCGCGCAACGACACCACGCTCACCAACCTCACGCGCGGATCGCAGGAGCGCATCGCGCACCTGCTCGCCGTGCAGGGCAAGACGCAGACACAGGTCCACGACCTGCAGGCCGGCGATCTCGGCGCCATCGCCAAGCTCAAGGAAGCCCAGACAGGCGACACGCTCGCCGACAAGGCCGTCGACATCGTGCTGCCGGCCGTGGCGTTCGCGTCGCCGCTGATGGCGTACGCGCTCGAACCGAAGTCGCGTGGCGACGAAGAGAAGATCAGCACCGCCCTGCATCGCCTGCAGGAGGAAGACCCCACGATTCACACCGACCGCGATCCGCGCACGCACGAACTGCTGATCTCGGGCCAGGGGCAGATGCACATCGAGGTGACCGTCGCGAAGCTGAAACGTCGCTTCGGCGTGGACGTGACGCTCAAGCTGCCGCGGATTCCGTACTTCGAGACGATCACGGCGAGCACCGAGGCGCACGGCCGGCACAAGAAGCAGACGGGCGGCCACGGACAGTTCGGCGACTGCAAGATTCGCGTGGAGCCGCTGCCGCGCGGCGCGGACTTCCAGTTCGAGGACGACATCTTCGGCGGCGCGATCCCGCGCCAGTTCGTACCGGCCGTGGAGAAGGGGATCCAGGAAGCGCGCATGCGCGGCGTGCTCGCGGGCTTCCCGCTCGTGGACTTCAAGGCCACCGTCTTCGACGGCTCGTTCCATCCCGTCGACAGCAACGAGTTGTCGTTCAAGATGGCCGGCGGGCTGGCGCTGCGCGATGCGATGACACGCGCGAAGCCCGTGCTGCTCGAACCGGTGATGCACGTGGAGGTCCACGCGCCGAGCGACTTCGCCGGCGATCTCATGGGCGACCTGAACGGCAGGCGCGGCCGCATCAGCGGCATGGACGCGCGCGGTCAGGCCACGATCATCAAGGCGCAGGTGCCGATGGCCGAGATGCTGACGTACGAGCAGCACCTGACGTCGGCCACGGGCGGTCGCGGGTCGTACAGCATGACCCACTCGCACTACGAGGAAGTGCCCGCGCACCTGCAGTCGAAGATCGTCGCCGCCCACAAGCCCGATCACGCGATGAGCGACGAGTAGAAGAACCAGGCAACCGGCAACGGTCGGCACGGCCGGGCACCGGGCACCGGGCACCGGGCAGCAGTATTCGGTATGCCGATGGAGGCCAGGGGCGTCATTTCAGCCCCTGGCATGCGTGGGGTACACCTACAACGCGTCGCCGAACATCGTGGCCCTGATGCGTTCGCGCTCACCGGGGGCCAGGCTGCCGAGGTCGCTCAGCAGCCGGAGGCCGAAGAAGCCCCAGAACAGGCCCTGCGTCGTACCGGTCCACAGCATCACCGGCCAGCCGACCATCACCGCCAGGAACATCACGGCGGTACGGCTGCTCTGCCATGAGACGGCGCTTTCGAGCCACGTCACCGTTCGCACGGGCGCGACGAGCGAGTCCAGCACCGCCGTTGCAAGCAGCATGCCCGCCATCCATCCGGCGCGATCGGCAAACGCCGCCACGTCGTGCGACGCTCTCCCGTTGGCCACTTCGATGAACGTCACGACGCCGAGCAGCACCACGCAGCCGAGACTGAACGGCAGGACGAAGATCCCCAGCGCCTTGCCGACTTCGTGCAATCGGCGGAGCGCCGTATGGTCGCCGCTCATCGCTCGCCGGGACGCGGCGAGTCGCACGCCGAGCAACGCCGACGCCAGCAGCGTCTCCATCAGGAACAGCAGCATCGCGAGGACCACGCTCTGATCCTTGACGACGGCGAGGGTGGGAAAGAGGAAGGCGACCAAGGCCCAGAGCCCGCGTCCGCCGACGACGCGCGTCGACAGCGATGTGGCGGGTTGCAGCACCATGTCAGGGTGTCAAACGCCGTACCAGAGACGTACCGAACGGGTTGAAACCCGTTCGCTCCATCCCTTTGCCCCTTGCCCCTTGCTCCCTTGCACCTTTGCGCCGTAAGCCGTAAGCCGTAAGCCGTGAGCCGTGAGCCGTAAGCCATCAAACGGCAACGGCCGCGTCGTGCGACGCGGCCGTCATGAACCCGTAAGCTCTCTCTGAGCCGGCCCTACTCGTCCGTCTTCCTGGCCGACTTGCGGGCGCGCCGGGGCTTCGCCTCGCCCTCGGCGGGCGCGGCACCCTCGTCCTGCAGCTTCTTCACCGCAGCGCGGGCACGGCCGCGGAGTCCCGTGGCGGCCGGAGTCGCCTCGGCAGCCGTCTCGGCCCCGGCGTTCGGGTCGTACTCACTGCCGACCAGCTCGATCTGTGCCACTTCCGCCGCGTCGCCGCGACGATGACCCAGCTTGAGGAGGCGGGTGTAGCCACCCGGACGCTCCACGAAGCGCGGTGCGAGCGTGTCGAACAGCTTGGTGACGACCTTCTTGTCGGCAACGTCGCGCGCCACGAGGCGCTCGGCCGTCAGGCGACGGACGCGCTTCTCCTCGTCAGTCCCCGTGGCCACGAGGCTGCGCTTGGCGATCGAGATGATGCGCTCGACGTACGGACGCAGTTCCTTGGCCTTGGGCAGCGTGGTCTCGATCCGCTCGTGGCGGAGCAGCGCCTGGGCCTGATTGCGCAGGAGGGCGATGCGGTGCTCGGTCACGCGTCCGAGCTTGCGATGGGCAACACCGTGTCTCATGGGTCTACTCGTCTCGCCTGGCTCTTACTGCGCCGGCTGCTCCACGCTCATCCCGAGGCTGAGACCCATCGTCTGGAGGATCTCCCGGATCTCGTTGAGCGACTTCCGGCCGAAATTCTTGGTCTTGAGCAGGTCGTTCTCCGTCTTGGCCACCAGCTCCCTGATCGTGCGGATGTTGGCGTTCTTCAGACAGTTGTACGACCGCACCGAGAGCTCGAGCTCTTCGATGCTCTTGTCGAGGTGCTCGTTGCTCTCCTCGGTGAGCGTCGCCGGCGTGGTGTCGCCGGGCTCGCCGATCACCACGTCGTCGTCATCGTCGCCGCCGAAGATGAACAGGTGATCGCGCAGGAGCTGCGCGGCCAGTTCGATCGCGTCGGTGGGCGAGATGGCGCCGTTGGTGGAGACTTCGAGGATCAGCTTGTCGTAGTCCGTGTTCTGGCCCACGCGCGCCGACTCGACGAGGTAGTTGACCTTGCGCACCGGCGAGTGCACCGAGTCCACCGGGATCCAGCCGATACCGAGATCCTCGTCGAAGTTGCGGTCGGCCGACACGTAGCCGCGCCCGTTGCGCAGGCGCATCTCCATGTACAGCTTGCCGCCTTCGGACACGGTGGCGATGTGCGCGTCGGGATCGAGGACCTCGACCGACTGGTCCACCTCGATGTCGCGCGCGAGCACCGGCCCGGCCTTGTCGACGCGGACGTACAGCATCTTCGTGTCATCCCCATGCAGCTTGAACGGCACCTGCTTGAGGTTGAGGATGATGTCGGTGGCGTCTTCCACCACGCCCTCGACGGGCGAGAACTCGTGCTGGACGCCCTCGATCTTCACCGCGGTGATGGCCGCGCCCTCGATGGACGACAGCAGCACGCGGCGCATCGCGTTGCCGATGGTGGTACCCCACCCGCGCTCGAATGGCTGCGCGGTGAACCGCCCGAACCGGCCGGTCTGGCCTTCGCGGTCGACGTCGAGACGCTTCGGGCGCTGGAACCCCTTCCACAGCATCGATGTAGTCCTTTCCAGTCTGAGATGATGCCCGGGCGCCCGCCAGTCCGGCGGACCTCCCGATGGCCGTTACCCGCACCGACCCGGTGCAGCTCGACCTGCCGCGAGACCTCGTCTCGCGGCGACTTCCACGACGGCACACGCGTGCGACGCGTCAGACGCGGCGCTTCTTCGGCGGACGACAGCCGTTGTGCGGGATCGGCGTGACGTCGCGGATCGTCTTCACGTCGAGTCCGACGTTGGACAGCGCGCGCACAGCCGACTCGCGTCCGGCGCCAGGTCCCTTGACCCGCACTTCCACGGTCCGCATGCCGACACCCTTGGCCGCGGTGCCCGCGTTCATCGCCGCCTGCGTGGCGGCAAACGGCGTGCCCTTGCGCGAGCCCTTGAAGCCGAGGGCTCCGGCGCTCGACCACGACACCACGTTGCCCTCGGTGTCGGTGATCGTCACCAGCGTGTTGTTGAACGAGGCCTGGATGTGGGCCACGCCGGTCGGGATGACCTTCTTCTCGCCGCGCTTCTTGAAGACTTTCTTGCGGCCCGCGCCTGACTTCTTCTCGTCTGCCATGTCCTACACCGTCTTCTTCTTGGCGATCGCGCCCTTGCGCGGGCCCTTGCGGGTGCGCGCGTTGGTCTTGGTGCGCTGGCCGCGCGCCGGCAGACTGCGGCGGTGCCGCAGGCCGCGATAGCAGCCGATCTCCATCAGGCGCTTGATGTTGAGCGAGATCTCCTTGCGGAGGTCGCCCTCCACGCCGCCCACGTCCTCGATGACCTTCGAAATCGATCGGACGTCCTCTTCCGTGAGGTCCTTGACCCGCACGTCTGGGCTCACGCCCGCCGCCTGGAGGATGTCACCGGAGCGCTTGCGCCCGATGCCGAAGATGTAGGTCAGTCCGATCTCGACGCGCTTGGTCCGCGGGAGATCCACACCTGCGATACGTGCCATGCCCTATCCCTGCCGCTGCTTGTGCTTCTGGTTGTCGCAAATCACCCGGACGACACCACGCCGCCGGACGATCTTGCACTTCACGCAAATGCGCTTGACCGATGCTCTGACCTTCATCTCATCTCGTCCTCGGCCGGCCTCGGAGAGCCGGCGCTACCTGCCGACTCGGAGAGTCGGCCTTGTCTATCGCCCCGGAAAGCCGCCCTGCCGGCGGCCGGTCTCGAAGCGTCGACCCTACCCGCCATCGTCGTTCTGCCGGCGGCCCCCCGGAGCCAGCCGCTCGATGATCCGGCCGCGCGTGACGTCGACTGGCGACACCCGCACGACCACTCGATCCCCCACCAGGATCCGCACGAAGTTGCGGCGGACATCCCCGGTACCGTGCGCCGTGATCACGTGCCCCGAATCGAGGCTGACGCGATAGAGCGCCTGCGGCAGTTGCTCGATGACCGTGCCGCGCAGTCCGCCGCCCATTGGCGCCTCACTCACGGCGAACCGCCGTGGGTGCCTCTCACTCGCCTACGACCGCCGGAGCCGGCCTCAGCGTGAGAATCTCCACGCCGTCGGCCGTCACCGCGACCGTGTGCTCGAAGTGCGCCGACCGCAGGCCGTCGACGGTCACCGCCGTCCAGCCATCGCCCAGCACCCGCACGCCCGGCCGCCCCGCGTTCACCATCGGCTCGATGGCGAGCACCATGCCCGCCGCCAGCCGCGGACCGCGTCCGCCAGGACCGTAGTTGGGGATCTGCGGCTCCTCGTGCAGCTTCGTGCCGATGCCGTGTCCCACGAACTCGCGCACGATCGAGAACCCGCGGCCCTCCACGTACGCCTGTATCGCCTGCCCGATGTCGGACACGCGCGCCCCTGGCTTCACCGCGTCGATCCCCTGGTACAGCGACGCTTCTGTCACGTCGAGCAACTGCTGTGCCTCGGGAGCGATGCTCCCCACTCCTACCGTCACGGCCGAATCGCCGTAGTACCCGTCGAGCTTCACCCCCATGTCGATCGAGAGGATGTCGCCCTCCACCAGTACGTCCGACGAGGGGATGCCGTGCACCACTTCCTCGTTGCGCGACGCGCAGATGGTCGCGGGAAACCCGCGATACCCCTTGAACGCCGGCTGCGCGCCCGCCTCGCGGACGAGCCGCTCGGCCTCGGCGTCGATCCCGGCCGTCGTTGCACCCGGCACCACCAGCCGGCGCAACTCGCCGAGGATCCGCGCCACCAGCTGGTTGGCCGCCCGCAGCTTCACGAGTTCGTCGGCCGACCGGCACGTGATCACCGTGCCCCTCCCTGTGCCACCGCCAGCGCCGACGTCAATGCCGCGTGCATGGCCTCGGCCACCGCGTCGGGCGCCTGGTTGCCGTCGATCGTGAAGAACGTCTGCCTGCCGCGGTAGAACTCCACCAGCGGCGCGGTCCGCTCTTCGTAGATCCGCAGCCTGTTGCGCACCACCTGCTCATCGTCGTCGGCCCGCGTGACCAGCGCGCCCCCGCAGTTGGCGCACACGCCCTCGTCGGGTTTGGTGGGATCGGCATGGGTGCCGCAGACGCTGCACACGCGGCGCGCGTGCAGCCGGCCCACGAGCACGTCGACCGGTACCACCAGGTGCAGAACGGTCAACGGCGACCGCCCGTCCATCATCCCGTCCAGCGCCTCAGCCTGTCCGACCGTACGCGGGAAACCATCAAGGATAAACCCTGCGGCCACGTCCTGTCGAGTGAGCCGTTCCTCGACGATGGCGATGACCACCTCATCACTGACGAGGTGGCCCTTGTCGATTCGCGCCCGCGCTTCGAGTCCGAGCGGCGTGCCCGCCGCCGAGGCCTCCCGCAGGATGTCGCCGGTCGAGATCTTCGGGACGCCGTGGCGCCGGGCCAGCCGGCTGGCTTGCGTGCCCTTGCCCGCGCCGGGCGGGCCGAGCATCACCACGTTGAGGCCTGGTCGCGCCAACGGACGGCCTACCCTCTCCGTCCGCGGATGCGGGTCTTCTTCATGAAGCCGTCGTAGTGCCGCATGATGAGCTGCGACTCGATCTGCTGCACGGTGTCCATCGCCACGCCGACGATGATGAGCAGTGATGTCCCACCGAAGTAGAACGTCACGCCGAGACCGTTGGTGAACCAGCCAGGCAGTGCCTGGTCCAGCGATTCGCCGATGTACGGGATCGGCGCCACCTTGAACCCGCTGATCAGGAACTCGGGCAACAGCGCGACGGCCGCCAGGTACAGCGCGCCCACGAGCGTGATCCGCGTGAGGATCAGGTCGATGTACTCCGCCGTGCGCTTGCCCGGCCGGATCCCCGGCACGAAACCGCCGTACTTTCGCATGTTCTCCGCCACATCGTCGGGGTTGAAGACGATGGCCGTGTAGAAGTACGCGAAGAAGATGATGAGGACGACCTGCAGCAGGTTGTAGAGCGGCATGCCCCAGGTGAGCTGCTGTGCCGCGCGCTGCACCCAGTGCTCGGGCGGGAACATCCCGGCGATCGTCGTCGGGAACGCGAGCAGCGAGCTCGCGAAGATCACGGGCATCACGCCGCCGGTGTTGACCTTCAGCGGAATGTGCGTGCTCGACCCGCCGTACATGCGGCGCCCCACCACGCGCTTGGCGTAATGGACGGTGACGCGCCTGTGGGCGCGCTCCACGAACACGATCACGGCCACGACGACCACCATCACCAGCACGAGCAACGCCAGGCGCAGCAGGCCGATCTCGCCCGTCTTCAACTGGTCGAGCGTGGTCATCACCGCACGCGGCAGCCCCACCACGATGCCGGCGTAGATGATGAGCGACATGCCGTTGCCCACGCCGCGCTCGGTGATCTGCTCGCCGAGCCACATCACGAAGACCGACCCGGTCGTGAGCGTGAGCACCGTCAGCAGGCGGAAGCTCCAGCCCGGCTCGTACACGAGCGGAAGGCCGCCCGCGATGTTGGTCTGGTTCTCCAGGAAGATCGCGATGCTCAGCGCCTGGATCACCGACAGGAGGATGGTGCCGTAGCGGGTGAACTGGGTGATCTTGCGCCGCCCGAGCTCGCCTTCCTTCGAGATACGCTCGAGCGTCGGCCACACCACCGTCAGCAGCTGCAGGATGATCGACGCGCTGATGTACGGCATCACGCCGAGCGCGAAGATCGTCACGCGCGACAGGTTGCCGCCCGAGAACAGGTCGTACAGGCCGAACATCGTGTTGCGCGCCTGCTCGGCGAGCAACGCCAGCGCCTCGGTGTTCACACCGGGCGTCGGGATGTGATGGCCGATGCGGAACACGCCGAGCAGGGCGAGCGTGAACAGCACCCTGGTACGGAGTTCCGGGACGGCGAAGATGTTTCTCAGGCTATCCATCGCGAGAATTTCAGCATTGCGGAATTTCAGAATTGCTCGCCAATCAGGACGTCACGGGAGGTGTCGAGACCCCTGCCCGCCCTGACATTCTGCGATTCTGAAATTCGTCAGAGGGTCTCTGCCGTGCCGCCGGCCGCCTGGATCTTCTCCGCGGCGGCACCACTGAACTTGTGCGCCTTGACGGTCAGCGCCCGGGTCAGTTCACCACGGCCGAGCACCTTGATCTTCTGGCTGCCCTGCGCGAGGCCCCGGCCGTGCAGCACGTCCGGCGTCACCTCGGTTCCGGCGTCGAACAGCTTCTCGAGCTGATCGAGGTTGATGACCGCGTACTCGCTCCGGAAGATGTTCGTGAAACCGCGCTTCGGCAGGCGGCGGTGCAGCGGCATCTGGCCGCCCTCGAACCCGCGCTTGCGCTTGAAGCCCGAACGCGACTTCGCGCCCTTGTGACCGCGGCCGGCCGTCTTGCCATTGCCCGAACCCTGACCGCGCCCCACACGCTTGGTGGCATGCGTCGCGCCGTCGGCCGGCTTGAGATCGCTCAGATCCATGACTGTCTCTTTCTCGGCCCTATTCGACCGTCACCATGTGGCGGACCTTGCGGATCATGCCGCGCATGGCGGGATGATCGAGGACCTCCACGGTGTGGCCAATCCGGCGCAGGCCGAGTCCCTTGACGACTTCGCCCTGCTTCTTGTCGTACCCGATCACGCTGCGCACCAGGGTGACCTTCAGGGTCTTGCCCTTCGGCGCGGCAGGCGCGGCCGGCTTCTGTCGACGGGTGGTTTCCGACATCACGTCCTCAGGCGTTGATCAGTTCTTCGACCGACTTGCCCCGCAGACGCGCGATGGCCGACGGATCCTTGAGGCCCTTGAGCCCCGCGATCGTCGCGCGCACCACGTTGTGCGGGTTGGCCGACCCGAGCGACTTGGTCAGCACGTTCTGGATTCCTGCCGCTTCCACCACGGCGCGGACCGCGCCGCCGGCGATGATGCCCGTGCCGTCGGGCGCGGGCTTGAGCAGCACGCGGCCGGCGCCGAAGCGCCCCGTCACCGTGTGCGGCACCGACGTCCCGGCGAGCGGCACGCGGATCAGCGACTTCTTGGCCGCCTCGATGCCCTTCTTGATGGCCGACGGCACTTCCTTGGCCTTCCCCACGCCAAAGCCCACGTGGCCGGCGCTGTCGCCCACGATGACCAGGGCGCTGAAGGACAGGTTCTTGCCACCCTTGACCACCTTGGTCACGCGGTTGATGGACACCACGGTGTCCTTCAACTCGAGCTGGCTCGCGTCGATGCGATCGCGGAATTCGTACATGTCAGTCCTCAGAACTCGAGGCCGGCTTCGCGCGCGGCTTCGGCGACGGCGCGCACGCGCCCGTGATACAGGAACCCGCCGCGGTCGAACACGACGCGCGTGATGCCCTTCTCCTTGAGCCGCTCGGCGAGCACACGGCCCACCGCTGCCGCGCCCTTCACGTTGCCGGCACGCTCACCATCGGCCAGCCGGCCCTTCACGGCCGCTTCGGTGGTGCTCGCCGATGCCACGGTGGTCCCGCTCGCATCGTCGATGGCCTGCACGTAGATGTGCGCCACGCTGCGGAACACCGCCAGGCGCGGACGAGCCGCGTCCCCGGCCAGCTTCTTGCGCAGACGCAGGCGGATGCGCTCGCGACGGTCCTTCTTGGTTTCGATCTTCACGGCAGCTTCTCCGCTTCAGCGCGCTACTTGGCGCCGGCCTTGCCGGCCTTCTTCTTCAGCACTTCACCGGTGTACCGGACGCCCTTCTGCTTGTAGGGGTCCGGCTTGCGCAGCGACCGCATGTTGGCGGCCACCTGGCCCACCAGCTGCTTGTCGATGCCCGACACCGTCACGTGCGTCTGCTTGTCGATGACCACGTCGATGCCCTGGGGCAGCGGGAAGATCACCGGGTGCGAGTACCCGAGCGCGAAGTGCACGTCGCGCCCCTTCACCTCGGCGCGATACCCCACGCCGACGATGTCGAGCTCGCGCTTGAACCCGTCGGATACGCCCTGCACGGCGTTGGCCACCAGCGTGCGACCGAGCCCGTGGAACTTCCGCTGGTCGCGCGCTTCACCGACGCTCGCGACGATCTGGCCGTCTTCGAGCACCACCGTGACACCCGGCGGCAGCGTCTGCGCCACCTGCCCCTTGGGCCCCTTGACCTCGACCAGGCCGTCCTTCAGCGTGACCTGCACACCCTTGGGGACGGGGATCGGCTTCTTGCCAATTCGAGACATGTTCCTCAGTCCTCACCAGACGTTGCAGAGTACTTCGCCGCCCACGCCGGTCCTGGTCGCCTCGCGTCCCGTCATCACGCCCCGTGACGTGGTCAGGATCGAGGTGCCGAGCCCGCCGAGCACCGTGGGCACCGTCTCGCGCCCGAAGTACACGCGGCGCCCTGGACGGCTCACGCGCTCGAGGCCCGAGATCACGCGCTCACCGCGCGGCCCGTACTTCAGGGCGATCCGCACCACCTTCTGCGGCGATGCCGGCGTCGTCGGGTTGTCGATCAGCTTGAAGCCGCCGATGTACCCCTCGGCTTCAAGGATCCGGGCGATTTCGAGCTTCAGCTTCGACGCGGGCACGTCCACGCGCGTGTGGCGCGCCTGGACGGCATTGCGAATCCGCGTGAGCATATCGGCGATCGGGTCAGTCATACCTTGTCCTCATGGGCCGGGCGCCGCGCGGGCCTTCCGGCTCCGGCGCGCGCTCCACGGCAGCGTGGTTCCCGCGGTCTCGAGACCGACGGGCCTGCGCTCCCGGCCCTGCTGTGGCTTACCAGCTGCTCTTGGTCACACCCGCGACCTCGCCACGGAGGGCGAGCTCACGGAAACAGAGACGGCACAGGGCGAACTTGCGGAGGTACGCCCGGGGCCGGCCGCACCGCTTGCAGCGGTTGCGGGCGCGCACCTGGAACTTGTGCGCCTTGTCTTCCTTGGCAATCTTTGCGGTTGTCGCCATCGTCAGTTCTGCCTGAACGGAAATCCGAGGAGCTGCAGCAGTCGCCGCGATTCCTCGTCGGTCTTCGCCGTGGTGACCACGGTGATGTTCATGCCGCGCGGCTTGTCCACGCGCATGTAATCGATCTCCGGGAAGAGCAACTGGTCCTTCAACCCGAGCGTGTAGTTCCCGCGCCCGTCGAAGCCCTTCGTGGGGATGCCCCTGAAGTCGCGCACGCGCGGCAGCGACATCGAGATGAGGCGATCGAGGAAGTCGAACATCCGCCCGCCACGCAGGGTCACCATCGTGCCGATGGGCATGCCCTGGCGCACGCGGAACTGCGCAATCGACTTCTTGGCTCGTGTGACCACGGGCTTCTGGCCCGCGATGCGCATGAGCTCGTCGGCCGCGACGTCGACGATTTTGGCGTTCTGGGTGGCCTCGCCGAGTCCGAGATTGATCACGACCTTCGTGATCTTCGGGATCGCCATCACGTTGGCGTACCCGAACTCCTTCTGCAGCGCCGGCACCACCTCACTGCCGTAGCGTTCCTTCAGCCGGCTCATTTGTCGATCACTCCGCCGTCCTTGCGCCGGCTGACACGGGCCTTGCGGCCGCTCTCGTCGACGGAAAACCCTACCCGCGTGCCCTTGCCCGAGACCGGGTCCACGAGCATCACGTTGGAGGCGTGGATGGACGCCTCACGCTCCACGATGCCGCCCTGCACCTGCTTCTGGGGGTTCGGCTTGGTATGCCGCTTGACGAGGTTCACGCCCTCGACCACCACCCGGTTGCGCTCGGCATCCACCAGCGTCACCCGACCCCGCTTGCCGCGATCGCGGCCGGCGATGACGATGACGTCGTCGTTCTTGCGAATCCGCTTCAAACCAGCCATCGCCTACAGCACCTCTGGGGCGAGCGAGATGATTTTCATGAACTTCCGCTCACGCAGTTCACGCGCCACCGGCCCGAACACACGGGTCCCGATCGGCTCGCCGTCGTCCTTGACCAGCACCGCGGCGTTGCGGTCGAAGCGGATGTAGCTGCCATCCTTGCGGCGCTGCTCCTTGCGCGTCCGCACGATGACCGCCTTGACCACCTGACCCTTCTTCACGTTGCCGTCCGGCGCGGCTTCCTTCACCGACGCGGTCACGATGTCGCCGAGCCGCGCGTAGCGTCCCGTCGACCCGCCGATCGGGTTGATCACCGAGATCTTCCGCGCGCCGGAGTTGTCGGCCACGTCCAGGATCGATCGCATCTGAATCATGGCGTTCTCCTAGATGACCTTCGCCTGCTCGACGACGCGCGTCACCACGAACCGCTTGCGACGGCTCAGCGGACGGCTCTCCACGATCGCCACCGTGTCGCCCACCTTCGCCGTGTTCCCCTCGTCGTGCGCCATGAACCGCGACGTCTTGCGCTGGCCCTTGCCGTACACCCCGTGACGCACCTGCCGCGTCACGGCCACGACGACGCCCTTGTCCATCTTGTCGCTGACGACGCGACCGACGATTTCTGCCTTGGCTGCCATAGCTCGCTTCCTGCTCTCTCCGCGGCGCGCCCTAGCGGGCGTCGGCCTTCTGCCGCAGCACCGTCTTGACCCGCGCCAGATCCCGGCGCAGCTCCCGGATCTGCAGAGGCCTGTCCAGCTGTCCCATCGCCTTGCGGATCCGCAGCGTGAACAGCTCGTTGTCGATCTCCGCCGCGCGCTGCTGGAGTTGCTCCACGCCGAGGTCCCTGAACTCCGTCACCTTGGCCATCACGCGTGCTCCTGCGCGAACCGCGTCGCGAACTTCGTGTGAATCGGCAGCTTGGCTGCCGCCAGTTCCATCGCGCGCTTGGCCGTCGCCTCGTCAACCCCTTCCATCTCGAAGAGGATGCGGCCCGGCTTGACCACGCACACCCAGGCTTCGGGCGCGCCCGTGCCCTTGCCCATACGCGTTTCCTGCGGCTTCTTGGTGATCGGCTTGTCCGTGAACACCCGGATCCAGATCTTGCCGC